>JAVBJS010000066.1:0-52825 GCA_031546885.1 Desulfovibrio sp. | reverse complement strand
CAACAGATTATTTAAATCGCTTGAGGCAGTGATTGCTGCTGCCGCCAAGGGACTACGGCATCTGGAGCAAGCCCCAGATGCCGTGAAGAGATTAACTCAAAGACAATGGATATTAGAACCACTTTGATTGCAACTTGGTATCAGTACTTCCTTAAAAACAAGTCTCTTGTTAGATTGTCTTGCCAACTGGCAAGACATAGTTGCTGTTATGCGGATTTCATCATGAAACTTTTACTTAAACTTGCCCTTCTGTCCGGCAACTGCCAAGCTGTCTTGGCTTTGCTGAAGAGGGGGGAACAAGTAAACAGACCAGACAACAAGGGCACATCCCCGCTTATGCTCGCTGCAAGCAAGGGGCATCTTGACTTGTGCAAATTGCTCTTGGAGCATGGTGCCAATGAGTATTGGGAGGCACCAGATGGAAAAACTGTAAGACTTGTTGCTGTGGAAAATGGGCATGCCAATATTGGACAACTGCTCACCCAACCAGAACAAAACGACAATCGCAACCAGGAGGGAGAGTCTGAGGCAATCGGCCTCGAAACTTTATTGTCTTCTGGCGAATGGGTGGAGGAAGCACTAGATCTCCCTCCACCGAGGCAAGAGGCTTCGTTTTTGAGTCAAGCGCTCGAGCAAAACTTGGTGTTTTCGCGATTTATCCCTGTTCATGATGGAGAGGACTGGGCAGACATTGACTTTGAGTTGCCGGATAGCCAGTTACTTGATCGCAGTCGGACTCGCCTCAGTGGCGACGATATTGAGATCGTCAAAATGGCGATCTCTCAGGCCAAACAAGCGGGATGCATCAACCGTATATATCTACAAGATATTTTTGAAGGCTACCAGAACACGGAGCATTTGGTCAACAGGCTATGCCAAGTCTTCATGGCATATGATATTATTATCACGGATGAATACCCGGACTATTGGGAGTCTCTGTTTCGGGGACATGGCATTCTCGATGAATTAACGCATGACGATAATGCTGAACAAGAAATTTTCCGAGATTTCATGCATGCATTCCGAGATGATGGACAAGTATTTTATAGCTATTATTCAGATGTCGCGTCTATTTCTTCATCATCAAGAGAGAATACAACTGACTTGATAGATAAACGTGACCGCTCTGTGTGGGAATTGCTAAATCTTTTGGCAAAATTCCCAGAAGGTATATTAAATTCAGAACCATTCAAAATATTTTTTGAACATACAAGAGAAATAGCCGATGAAGATAATCCTCCTGAAGAAGAGCTCTTTTTTGACGATCTCAATTATTTTGGCGTAAAATATAGAAATTTTTATTATGAAATAAAGAAAAAATGTCTCATATTAAATAAACAATTTGATGCGCAACAATTATTCTTAGTTCTAGATGATATTTCATATGACATTGATTTTGTACAAAGATTTACATTAAGCGTTTTAACGGCTATATCCAATGAGCAAAATGATATTTCTGCAGAGGCTACGCAGTGGAAAAATGAGATAGAATTTCATATTAACTCTATTATAGCATGTAGAAGACTCCTTGTTGAAGGGAATTTGCGCCTAGCCCTTTATTTTTCGAGAAAATACCAACATTTGGGCTGCGAATTCTCGGACGTAATCCAGGAAGCCAACATCGGCCTTTGGCGTGCTTCTGCCAAGTTTGACTCCAGTAAAGAAGCCGCATTCGCAACCTATGCTGTTTGGTGGATAAGGCAGTCCATTACACGCTATATATATAATTTTTTTAATACAATACGAATTCCTGTCCATGCACAGGATGGTGCATATGATCGCTTGGGACACGACGCGCATGGATGGGAAGCATTCGTGGAATGTAGTAAGCCTTACGAGGAAATACCCCTGTGGCTGAATCGCGATACATTGATAAAGACCAACGGAAAGGATCTCCCGCTGATCAAGGTTCATTTTGATGCCTTGGCGGAAGAGGAGCAAGAGGCTATTTTGGCCGCGTATGGGCTCGATTGTGCTACTCCAGAATTCGAGGTTGTCCGAGACAACATGGACGAACAAATAGCCTCTCTGTTGGGAACGCTGACGGAAAAAGAGAAAAACGTTCTTATGCTTCGCTTCGGGATACAGTCTTCACATGACCACACTCTTGAGGAAATTGGACAGCAGTTTGGAGTCACCCGCGAGCGTATTCGACAAATCGAAGCAAAAGCATTGAATAAATTAAAACATCCAACCCGGTTGCGCACTCTTGAGGTGTTTTGGAATGGCTGACAAAGTGATCAAAACACGCATAGCTCCTCCATCCGCAAGTAGCATGATAGAATCCTTGCGGGGGTTGGGGTATTCACTTGCGGCAGCCTTGGCAGACATAATTGATAACAGCCTCGCTGCCAACGCGAGTCGTGTTGATCTACTCTTTGTTTGGGAAGAAGGGCGGCATGCCATCGCTATCCTGGATAACGGGCACGGCATGTCTGATGATGAATTGTTCAATGCCATGCGGCTTGGCTTTTTGAGTCCGTTGGGCGAAAGAGCCAAACACGACTTGGGGCGCTTTGGCTTGGGACTCAAAACAGCTTCGTTTTCCCAATGCCGCTGCCTCACTGTCGCCAGTCGCAGGCAAGGCACCAATATTTCTACACTATGCTGGGATCTTGATTATTTGGCCGCCTCTGTCGATAGCCAATGGCACATGCTCGAACAGCCGGGGGTGGAAGCGGACCAGCTATTTCCCATGATCGAAAATACCACCCAAGGCACTCTGGTTGTTTGGGAAAAGCTCGACAGAATAGTGACCCCCGGTTTTTCTCCGCAGGATTATCTTGATACTGTTGATGCAGTTGAACGGCACCTCGCACTGACTTTTCATCGATTTCTTCAAGGGCCTAATCCACGCTTGATTTTGTCGATTAACAATACCCCGGTCAAGGCTCATGATCCTTTTTTGCAAAAACACTCTGCAACTTGGAACTCCCCGCCGTCCAGTTTCGAGACGGAATATGGAGTCATAGACATGCAGGGGCATGTTCTTCCCCATAAGGACAAACTATCTTCTCAAGAGTATGAAGATGCCGCTGGCCCCAAAGGCTGGACGGAGCATCAAGGTTTTTATGTCTACCGAAATGAACGTCTGATTGTGGCAGGCAGTTGGCTGAATTTAGGAGCGAGACGGTCTTGGACAAAAGAAGAGGCCCACCGTCTGGCCCGTATCCGGCTGGATATACCAAATACAGCCGATGCAGCATGGAAATTGGATATACGCAAATCATCTGCTCTCCCTCCAGTAAAAATTCGGCAAAGACTAACACGCCTTGCGGAAACAGTTAGAAAAAGAGCCAGACAAGTTTTTGCCCATAGGGGAGAATACGGGAAAGCACGAACTGGCCAAGAGCCAGTACTGCCGATCTGGCTTGTGGAAAACGATGGCAAGGGCGTTCGGTATCGTATTTCCCGAGAGCACCCAGCTGTTTTGGGTATGTTGGGTGGTGACAAGGGATCTGAAGAAAGCATGCAAATTCTTCTCTCCTTGATCGAGAGAACTGTGCCAGTGCAACGGATATGGCTTGATGCTGCGGAAGGAAAAGATGCACCGCAAAATGCGGGGTTATCCACTCCACCAAATGAAATGAAAGATATCCTCATGGTTATTTATAAAAATCTTCTGGAAAGAACAGGGATTTCTTCAGAGGAAGCCAAAATTCGCCTCAAGAATACGGAGCCATTTAATATATTCCCAGATCTCGTTGACGAATTGCTCGTTGATTAACAAATATGGAAACGGAGTGCGTGCATGCCAGAACAAAAAGTAATTAAATTTGTGCAAGAATTGCTCGATGATGCACGCAAAAGTGGCACAACTATCACTCTTGATTTGATTGCAGAGAACATTGAACGTGTATTGAACATGAGTCCTTCATGGAGAGAGGGGCTGAACAAAGACTCTGTCACTGATGAACTCATACGCCGGTTCAGTTCATGGGTTGGCGAAGCGACCATGATCCATAGCGATACGGATCACAAGGCATGGCTGATAGCTACCCGTAAACAGGGATGGTGCTATTGGCAACGTTATAGGGAATACTTGGAGAGGGATATGCCCCTTTCGTCGGTGGAAGCGCTGGACGGAGCCACCGACAAGATACTTGGTATGCTTGAAGATCCGACCAGAAAAGACCCTTGGGATAGGCGAGGATTGGTAGTTGGGCATGTGCAGTCCGGGAAAACCGGCAACTATACGGGGTTGATTTGTAAAGCTGCGGATGCTGGCTACAAAATTATTATTGTCCTTGCGGGGATGCATAACAACCTGCGGGCTCAGACCCAAATCAGGCTAGACGAGGGCTTTCTTGGATTCAAGTCTACCAAAAATGCAGATTCTCTTGAAATCATAGGTGTTGGAGAAATCGATAGCGACATGGCTATTCGGCCAAATTTTGCAACCAACCGAGCCGAGAATGGGGATTTCAGCACCAAGGTGGCAAATCACCTAGGCATCACTCCGGAGCAGCGTCCATGGCTTTTTGTGGTCAAAAAGAACAAGACCATACTCAAGCGACTCAATGAATGGATCGAGAACCATGTGGCCAATGGCCATGATCCAGAAACCGGCAGAAAAGTGGTAACAAATCTACCTCTTTTGGTAATTGATGACGAAGCCGATAATGCCTCTGTTGACACTGGGGTTCAGTCTTTCAATGAACTGGGGCAGCCAAATGAGGAATATGAACCCAAGGCGATCAACAGCTTGATCCGCAGGATACTCCACGCCTTCACCCACTCCGCCTATGTTGGATATACGGCTACACCTTTTGCCAATGTCTTTATACATGAACGCGGCACTACCACTTTGGAAGGCCCGGATCTTTTCCCGGCTGCCTTTATTATGAATCTTGCGGCCCCCTCAACTCATATCGGCCCCTGCAGAATTTTCGGCCCCAAAGAAGAACCGGAAAAAGGCCTCCCTTTGCTCAGATCTGTGAAAGACGCAGAGTCGTGGCTGCCTACCAATCATAAAAGTGGTCACTACCCCCGGTACGATGGTGCGGATGAACTGCCTCCTTCGCTTAAAGAGGCTATTTTGAGCTTTTTGCTTTCATGTGCAGTCCGCTCACACAGAGGGCAGGCCAAAAAACATGCTTCAATGTTGATTCATGTCACACGCTACACCAATGTCCAAGAATACGTTTTTCAACAGGTAGAAAAATACCTTCTGAATGTCCGTCAGAGATTGGTGAGGAAAATAGATGATCAAGATCTTTTGAACGTGCTGCAAAATATCTGGCGTGATGAAAAAAATGGTTTCATGGCAACAAATGCCAGTATGAGAGAAACATCCGCAGACTTAAGTATACAGACACTTCCTCCTCTTGAGGATGTACTCACTACGCTTGTAGAACTTATCCAGGATGTGCAAGTCAAGAGAGTCAATGGGACAGCAAAAGATGTCCTCGACTACGAACAAAACAAGGAAACAGGTTTCAAGGTTATCGCGGTGGGGGGGGACAAGCTGTCTCGCGGCCTTACTTTGGAAGGCCTGTCTGTCAGTTATTTTCTCAGGGCATCCAAGATGTATGATACCCTGATGCAGATGGGCAGATGGTTCGGATACCGCCCTGGTTACCTTGATCTCTGCCGCCTCTATATTCCGGAAGAATTGATTGAGTGGTTCAGGCACATAACGGATGCAAGCGAGGAACTGCGCGAAGAATTCGATCTTGCGGTGAACTCAGGGATGACACCGCGCGAATACGGTCTCAAGGTACAGTCCCATTCCACACTGATGGTCACCTCGAGAGTAAAAATGCGCACAGCGAAAGAATTGATGCTCTCCTTCAGTGGGCAGCTCGTTCAAACAGTCGCTTTGCATCGTGACATCCCAACCCTTTCCCATAACTACAATGCAGCTAAGAATTTTCTTCTCAATTTGGGTATTGCCCAAGAGTCTCCCATTGTACGTCAGCGTGGCGAGTCAAAAAACACTTGGGAAGGGCATCTTTGGAAGGATATCTCGGCAACGAGTATTGTCGGCTTCCTTAATTCATACCGGTCACACCCTGCAGCTCACCGGGTAAACACCGCCTTACTCGCAGAATTCATTGAAAATATGAATAAATCTGGAGAGTTGACGGGCTGGACGGTAGCGTTGATAGGAGCATCCGAAGGCGAAGAACACCTTTTGGCCCCCGGGTTTGCCATTCCTATGTTAAAACGCGAGTTTCAAGACTATGATGACCGTTACTCCATTAAAACTCTCATAAGCCCAAGAGATGAGTCTATAGACTTGGATACTGCCACATGGAATGCAGCTCTCAATTTAACACAAAAGACATGGCACGCCGACCCTGGGCGATCCAGGAGAAAAGAAAAACCTGATGAGCCCTCTGGGCCATGCATTCGGCAAGTCCGTGGCTTTGGATATCCTGAGTTTGGCGTCGTACCGCAGCCGGAGCGCGGATTGTTGCTGCTCTATATGCTTAGTCCAAAAGAAGCGGATTTGCAGTCAGCTCCTCCGGTTGTCGCCCTCGGGATGAGTTTCCCTGGCAGCAAATCCGGAACAAAAGTTAAATACAAGGTAAATAATATTTATTGGGAGCAAGAGTATGGCCCGGCGTCATGAAGAGATACATCTCCTTGAGGCATGGCGAGCTCTTCCTCAGTGCGATAACAACGATACCGGCTGGCGGTGCATTCCGGTAATTTCGAGCCAAGGGCATCTTTTTCAAGCGGGACGCCATTTCCCTGACAATTTGGAGTCCATACTTGTGGGTTTTCAGATGGAAATCCCGCCCCGAAGTCAGAATTTGCCAGAGGGGAAAGGGTTTTCTGTCGTGTTTGTGGGCCAATTACCGGGACTTTCTGGCTTTTGGGTTGGTTTACACAGACAACCTACAGGAAATTTGGAATTATTTGCAAAAATGGCGGTTGATGTTCTCAATGTGATCGATAATCGCTCATCACATGATAAAGTAGCTTTTGACATTTTTCTCCATCGCATCAGAGCGTGGCAAAAATTTATGGAGCAAGATCGCAGGGGGGTACTGAGTTCGGAAGAGATGATCGGCCTTTGTGGAGAACTGGAAATCCTTCAAGATTTGTTGGACGCAGGGCTATCCGCTGGGGCAGCTCTTGCTGCTTGGAGGGGGCCTTTGGGATCCCTTCATGACTTCCATTTCGAAACAGGGGCTTTGGAGGTCAAATCCACGGCCTCCAGACGTAACAACATCATACAAATATCTTCTGCCGAACAATTGGACACTACGCAGGTAGCGCCATTGTACCTCGCCACCTGTCGTTTTGCAGCCGATTCATCTGGAGTTTCGCTGGCCGATAGGATGCGGAGGATGCGTCAGGCGTTGGGCAGTAACCAAGATGCGGTATCGCTATTTGAATCACTATTGTTGCATTTAGGCATTGAATCTATTGCTACTTTTGAATCTGCAGATCCTCTTTTGCTTCTGGAAAAAAGGCTATTTCCAATATCTGCCGACTTCCCCAAGCTCACAGCTTCAACATTACCAGCGGCTATCTGTGATGTCCGGTACAGTCTCGATATAACTTTGATTGATCACCAGCAAACAAACTTGCTGCAAATGCTTTTGGATATGGGGGTATTATTACATGGAGCTTCTTGATTTTCTTCTCCAACTGCAAAATGAGATATCAGCTACTATCTCAGAGAGGCTGGACACACCCGATAGCGAGTATCCCTTTCCGGAATTGGCTTTTGCCGAGCATGTGATGCAACACATGGTTTCTGCGGGGATGACTTTCGATTCGGCAACAATCTGCCATCATCAAGGGAAAGCCGGAAATGCCATTCTAAAAATAACTGGTTATGCTCTTTCCGAAGAGTGCGATCAATTGGATCTTTTCATAAGCTTATACAGTGGTGCAAAAAACATTGAGACCATTACCGACAGCGAAACAAAAACGGCTGCCGAGCAATGCCTTCGGTTTCTATCGCGAAGCGTTGAGGGACGTTTGGCGAATGAAATCGATCCTTCCAATGAAGCGCACTCCTTGGCAGTTACCTTGAGGGATGCCTATGGTGAGTTGGACCAGATACGAGTCTATGTTTTGACAGATAGACAGGCAAAATCAAAAAACTTCAAACCGCGAGAACTACAAGATAAAATTGTCAAACTGGAAGTCATGGATATAGAAAGACTCTTCAGACACACCATAGCGGGCAAGCCCAGGGATGAACTTGTGGTAGATTTTGAGGAAGTTTGCGGTGCTCCCTTGCCCTGCATCTATGTCCCACGCGATGGAACGGATTATGACTACGCGTTGACGGTTCTCCCCGGAGAGACCTTACGTTTTTTATATGAAAAATATGGAGCCCGCCTACTGGAAGCCAACGTTCGCTCTTTCCTTAGCGTAACCGGCAAGGTCAACAAAGGTATTCGTGATACTCTACGCTGGGAGCCAGATCGTTTTATGGCCTACAATAACGGCCTTGTAATTGTGGCTGATGATATCCGCTTAGGAACCAGTCCAACCGGTGGACACGGTATCCTCTGGCTGAAGGGGATGCAAATTGTCAATGGTGGGCAAACCACAGCATCTCTTTATTTTACCAAAAAGAAATCGCCAGATACCGATTTGAGCAAGGTTAGAATTCCAGCAAAGCTGATCGTTCTTGGCAAAGAAGATTCCGAAGCCGAAGAGGAACTTATTTCTGATATATCGAAATATGCAAACAGTCAGAATGCAGTGAAGCAGGCGGATCTATCTGCAAACAAACCATTCCACAGAGAATTGGAAAAGATTTCCAATTCAGTTTACTGCCCAGATGGAGTCAGTCAGTGGTTTTATGAACGTGCTGCCGGTAGCTACAATGTTTTGCTCGCTCGGGAGGGGACAACGGAAGCCAAGCTAAAACGCCTGAAAGAAAGGATCCCCACATCACGCAAGATCACCAAAATAGACATCGCAAAGTACTTAAACACATGGGACAAAAAACCGCACATCGTAGCGTTGGGTGGGCAAAAAAACTTTTTGGCGCTTATGGAAACTGTCGAAGAACAAGAAAAAATCGGCTTTATACCTGATGTTGCCTGGTTCAAGCAGGCGATCGCCAAAACAATCCTGTTCAAGCAGGCCGACAAAATTGTTGCACCATTGGGAACGGCCTCGAAAGTCAATGTTACAACGTATTTGGTCTCTCTACTGTCGGAGAAACTTGGTGAATATATTGATCTAGACCGAATATGGCAACATCAGGACACGTCCTCTCAGCTAAAGGCTCTACTTGCCTCATGGGCACCCGAAGTGAATCGGGTTATGGTTGCAGGAAGTAATGGCAAACTCTTGAGTGAATGGGCAAAAAAAATGGAGTGCTGGGAACAGGTGAAGATGGGGAGCTACCCGGTCAGCGTCGGTAACATTCCTGAAATCGTAACTATGCAGCATACCTCTCAAATCAACTGACCTTGGGTAGGATGTGAGCGCTTGCCACAGGAAGGGCCGTCGCCCTGGAGCACAGCCAAAACACATTCTGCAATCTGTTTGGCTAGCAATGGCGGCACAGCATTACCAACTTGTGTATACTGTTCCGTCCTCGGGCCTTCAAAAAAGTAATTATCGGGAAATGTCTGGAGTCTGGCCGCTTCGCGAACGGTGAGGCTTCTGCACTGACTCGGATCCGGGTGTATAAAGTAATGCCCATCTTTGGACAGGTGACTGGTTATCGTTGATGATGGCTGGTCGGCCAACTGCACCTTGAATCTGTCGTCAAAATCACCACTTTTCCAATTTGTATGGTTCGGCGCCAAGCCTGGAAGATCAAACCCGGCAACCCCAACTGGATTGTTTTTTTCAACACTCCCGTATGCTGCCGCATAAGCATAGCGACGGAGATCACTCGCCATATGAGCACGGGTTTCATGGTTTGCCCATCCGCCCATATCGTCATCGCGTAGCCAATCGCAAAGAGACTGGGAGGCAGAGCCATAATCGCCGAGTTTCCCCGTGAGCCAACGGCCTCCCCGTTCAAGTGGTACTCTCAAAACTTCTTTTCTTGCAGACCACAGCAGTTTTGCCAGTGTGTGCCTATTTCTCTCTTTTGCATGCCGTGCAAGGTCATCCATTTCATGAGCAACAATATTCATCCAAGTCTCAGCAGAGTCTTCCACTCTAGACAAGCCACTTCGCAGGCGAGGCATATCGCCAATGGCATCCCATACAGAAACTGTTTTTGCAGGAATCAGCTTGGGCAAATTCCTGGAGATGTCTTCGCGGATACCGACAAGGATTACCCTGTGACGAGCTTGAGGAATGCCATATTGTTCACATTGAACCACAAAATTATATAAATTAAACGAAGATGCGTCCATCCCTGGTTCATAGCTGATATCAGCAACCAAAGAATGAATGACATAGTTATATTTTTTCCCTTGAGAAAGCGTAGAGCTATCTGGAGAGGCCAAATCCGCGAGAATACGGTCTATAATATGCCCTTGATCCAGCCGACATGACAATAGCCCTCTTACGTTCTCCATGACAAAGATAGACGGGTGAAATTTCTGGATAACATTAAGATATTGCTGATAAAGATAGTGTCGAGGATCTTCTTTGTTGCTCTTTGTACCGGAACGAACCCGACCGACGACGGAGTAGGCTTGGCACGGAGGGCCGCCAATCAGAACCCAAGGCTCTTCGTCGGAAATTAATTGGCGAATTCGACTATAGAGAAAGGCATTGTCTTCTTCTTTGCCTAATTCCAGGCACAAGGCCTCATCTCCTGCCTGTTCCCACAACTCCTTGGTTTCCTGTGTCCAAGGGGTTTGCTCAGGAGAGCGATAGTAAGCGTATAGCGAGTCCAATGGCTCACCATGCGATTTCAGCAAACGCCAAAAAGAGCGCAACCGTAAGGTTTCTCGAGCATATTTGTCTTTTTCAGCGGATACAGCTATTTTGAAGGCCTGTTCCCCATTGATTCGCAATGAAGAAAAACCTTCTCCCAAGCCGCCAGGCCCCGCAAAGAGATCAACTATTTTAACTGGTTGCATTTTTTTTTCTTCTTCCTGCGGTGAACGCGGAATACTATATGGATATTGTACCTGCTGCAACGCGTTCCCGCATGATGTCAAACATACGGTCTACCAATACCAAGCCGGAACTTTTGGTCAGGCGATTTCTTCATGCTCGTGGATTCAGATATCGACTCTCCACAAAAATCTTAGACTGCAAGCCCGATATCGTATTGCCAAAATACAGAGTTGCCATCTTTATTCACGGTTGCTTTTGGCACAGGCACCCAAATTGTAAATATACAACCACGCCAAAAACAAATCCCGAGAAATGGCAACAAAAATTCCTTGAGAATATGCACCGGGATCAACGAATCGAACAAATGCTCCTCAATAATGGTTGGCGCGTTGTTTCAATCTGGGAGTGTTGGGCAAAGAGAAATATGAATATCTCATGGCTGCTCGCCTGGATATGCACCTCGCAAGAGCAGTGCACAGTATGGCCCGAATTGTCATAACATGCAGTATCGACACCACACCACTTTCTTCGTGCGCTACATTGATATACAGGTGGTGTTTCGTGTTCGTGGCTTTTCAAAACTCATGACACATCGCGCTTTTCAGGCTTATCAGCAGCTCCACCAGAGCGAACCCATTCGTCTATTTCTTCCTTCTTGAACATCCAACGCCTACCAACACGGTGCCCTGGCATACCCAGCTGCTCGATCCATTTGTAAATGGTCTCATTTGTAACACTCAAATAGACACAAATTTCGTCGACCGTCAGCCAGCGCTCATCCATGGCTTGCGTCTTTTTCATTGCTATTTCCTGTAAATATAACAGCGTGTTATCTTGTTAGAGAAAGGATACACCAAAAGAATACTGATAGCAAACGATTTAAGACGAATAGTATCGACTTTTATAGAAAAGGTCGATATACTGCGTAACATGCCGAAACACATAGCGGAAGCACTCTCCGCATACGATATCAACTCACCGCCAGAGCCGCTATGTGCGGCGTCAGCAACAGCAAGCCGCAAGGCGCATTACACCCGGACGCCCCAGACATGGCAGCCGGTTGGCGGGAATTCCCCCGCCGCTGTGGCGGCAATGCGTCATACAGGAGATACGGCGAAATGCTTTAATAAACTCTTGTGCGCCGCGTGCGACCTGCTCCAACCTCCCTGGAGATTGGAAATGGAAACACGCGAAAATGAATATTTTGTCATCAAGGACTTTGAACGCAAGGCACAGGAATTGATCCACATCATGCTGCACCTTTGTGAAAAACGCATGCTTGCAGCGGAAAAAGCAACTTCCCCCACGGGGGATACCATGGCGGAAGCGGCCTTGGCCGTTAAAGCCAGCATCAGGACATTTATCTTTATAGAGCGCTTACCGTATAAATAGCCGTTGGCTTGAGCGCCCACGGCAGCGTGGGCGCTCTTTTCAATACGTCATCGCTCCATGCCTCGCCATTTTTCTTTTGCGATCTCAATAGGCGAATCTCGAAAAATGCGGTTGCCCTCCAGCCGCAAAGCTTTCCCCCATTTTTTCTGTGCATAGCCCTTGGCCACGGCTTCAGCCGTTTTATCTTGGGCGGTGAAAAACAGCTCCTTGCCACTATCCCTGACAGTGCCACCGTTTGGCAGAGTGAACACAACCGCGCCTTTTCCATCCACACGGTGATTTATTTGAATGTTTCGCTCCACAGCGACTTGTTCCATGCGCAGAACTGCCTGGAGACGGGTTTTGCCCTTGCCGGAAATACCCTCCATTTCCAGAATGCCTCGTTCTTTCTCCACCTGTTCAACCCTGGTCGCAGTCTTGGCGGTGAAATCCTGTCCGTGGGTACTCCAGTCTTTCACTGGAGCTGCGGGCCTCTCCGGTGAAACAATTTCCGTGCTGGAACGCAGGACAGACAGAGCGACTTCGTTGCCCAATTCCGCCTTGTGCTGCAAAAAACCGTTCCATGACGTGTATGGTACTTCCTGGCGCACCGCTTCACGCGGTTCCTGAAAGGTCAACTTTGCCTTGGCCAAGGCCTCAGCTTCGTGCTTTCTGGCCAGTTGCAGCAGGTTGCGGCGGTTGCGCTTGGCAATGCCTTTTTGCTCCAGTTCCCGGCGCTTGGCTGCCCATTCGGCGCGAATGGCGGCAAGGACGGCGGCTTCCTGCTCTTTGATGGTTTGAAGCGTGATTTTGCGGGCTTCAATACCCGCCTTAAATTCTGCGAACAGTTCACCGCGTTCAGGGGAGCGCTGTAAGGGCATGGCCTTATAGCGTGGATGTTCTTGTATGTGCTCCAGACTCTGCGGCGGAACGTAGGGGCCAAGGCGGGCCTCCAGCTTTTTCTGAGAGAGGCTTCTGTCCAGGGCGCTTGCCTTCATGGCATGAGTCGGATTGCTGCTGTGTCGGTCTTTGATCGCCAGGCCGTTGCCATGGGGCTTTATCTCCAGGCCGCAACGGGCAAGCGTTTCATGCAGCGCCTGCCAGGAGGCTGCCGCCTCCAAGGTTTGCAAAATCGCCTCTCTGTGGTTCTTGGCGTAGCCCTCAAAGGATTGCTGGCCGGTGTGGGCTTCCACCAGGGCAGCTTTTTCGCCCAAGCGCGTCCGCTCTTTATGACGCTCAGGATCCTGATCACGCCCGTTATCCACGACCAGGCCGTATTCGCGTTCCAGCTCCCGGCATACCTTGTCGCGTATCCAATAATCACGGAATTCCTTGTGCAGAGTGTATTTTTCCGGATGCACCATGTTGTAGGCCATGTGCATATGGATGTTGCCGGTGTTTTTATGCACGCCGCAGTGGCGCTGGTGATCTGCCCAGCCCAAGGCCTCGGAGAACCGTGCTTCTATCGCCTTGAAAGATTCTGGTGTCAGTGTGGCTTCATCTTCAGGACGAAAGCTCACAACCATGTGGTAGGTTTTCGTGTTCACAGCGCGGGTGTTTTGAGCCTGCGTATCCAGAACCTCGGCGATGCCTTCCGCGTAATCGTCACCCCCGAGGCATCCCGCACACCAGCTCATGAGCGCCTTTTCGCCTTCGTGCCCGGCATCGGCAATGTAGGCGGCAAGACGGGCGTAATTGTCATTTTTCGGCGCAATGCCGATACGTTTGCTGATCATGGCTATCTGATCAGTCCGACGGCGGTTTGCAGCTCTCGCTGTCGGGTGTCCAGCTCATGCAGCATCCGGTGAACAACGTGCTTGTCTGCGCCGTTGGCCAGCGCCTGTTTGATCAGGCCTCCCAGACGCCCAAGGTCGCCTTTCAGGCGACGCAATTCCATCCGGGCTTCCTGATGCTCAAGGCTCGGTACGGGAAACCCCAGGCAGACCCTTTTGCTGAAGGTCGAAAGTGATAACCCGGCCTTGCGGGCTGTCGCCCGGACTGCGGCGAACTCCTCCGGTGTCAGGTAGGTTCTGACTATCAGGCGTTTTGTGGGCATGTGGAGCCTCCTTTTGAGTAGAGGAGGCGCTTTGGCCCGCGTAATGACGGTACACGAACCAGGCATATCGCCTGCCGCGCTCTGTATCCGGGGAGTGGTACTTGCCGACCGCCTGCCAGTTCAGGCCATGCCGGGATATTTCCTGGGCAAGAATCCATTTGCCCCATGCGGCATTTACTTCTGGATCAAGCAAAGAAGTCGGAGGAATACCGTAGCGTTCCATCCACCACGAATTCACCTGCATCAGGCCGACATCAAAGCTCTTGCCCGCCGCCTGCGCTGCTTGGATTATGCGCTCGGCTTCCTCTCGCGTTGCCGGAAGATAGGATTTGCCCGCCACGTTGACGGCCAGAGGATTCAGATCAGATTCCTGCCGGGCGATGGCTTCCACCAGCTTGGGCGGCGGGCCTGGTTCCGCTGCTTTGACCGGCAGCGTTGAGAAAAAAAGGATGGACATAGCCAGCATGAGTGCTTTCATCATGGAGTCTCTACCTCCGGTTTTACGTTGAGCGAAACGCGAATAAGTCAGCCCCGCAGGGCAGGACGGGGATGGAACCACCTGAAAGGTGGGTACACTCCCCTTGTCCTGTCCTCTTAGAGAAATGCAGTATAACATACTGAAAACAATATTGTTATGCATCGAGCAATCTTTGACTAACATTGCTTGCCGTCTCTCTTGCACGCACATGTTGGCCCGGACAGTATCTTGAAGGAATATGCTGGAACACCGCATAATTGCAGGAGAATGCAGAATCTTACGGCATAACTGACCACCGTTCGCAATTTTGCAACGACCTGCTGCAAAATTTTGCCTTCCTGCGAATTTAGCAACAAGCTGTTGCCAAATTCGCGCATCTTTTTTCCTCATTGGCCGCGCCGAAGGCGCTTGTCTTTCGATTCTGGACGCTCGGCACCACTTACGGAAGGCAGCAAAATCCGATCAATCTGGCTTCCTTCCTTTCTGCTTTTCTAATTTTTTGTCTCTTGGGTATTTATGGGCGACACTTGAGGCGTAACCATGCGACACATAATTTTTGTGAGACAGGGGAAGAGAGAGATTGACTCCAGAGAAGCAATCTTGGGGCTGTGATTAGGGCATGGGGAACAGGAAAATGGCCTGAAAATGGCCTGAAAATGGCCTTGAAAAGGCTCAAAACACAAAAGAGTCCTGTGGGAACTCATCTGCTCCTGAAAAATGCCGGTTGGATGCGGCGTACACATGCCTGACCAGGGCTGTAATCCGGCGGATACCCCAAGGCCGCGTTTGTTCGTCGTTTAGCCTCGGAGCCGTCCAGGCCCTGCATGAAATACTCCCCGCACTTGATATTCCAACGGCGCACGGTTTCTTCATCATACGGCTGAGCCTGACTCCGATACGGCAGCTTTTTGGTGATCCGGCGCATCAAATCAGACAATTTCCGGTTTGCCCGTTGTGCCCGAAGCTGGAGCCTGGCTGAGGCTCTCTGCCGCTCACGCTCAAGCATGGGGCCAAGATCCAACCATTCAAAAAAAGCCGCTTTCACGACTCGAATTGCCCGGCATCCGTAATAGTCGCCTTGCTCATTCTGCGTCCGTGGCTGTGCTACTTCCAAAAAACCGGCTTGCTTCAACAGGGCAATGGCTCTTTCGATTCGGCGCTGGCCAATGCCCGCAGTGGCCACCAGGCTTTTCATATCAATATCGATGAAACCCTGATCCAAGGTTGGCGTGCCCAAGCAGAGGGAAGCAAGATCCAGGTATGAAAGAAGGGTTTCGATGACAATTTGCAGGGCTTCCCGGCGTTCGCTTCGGGTTTGTCCGCCCTGGTGACCTTGAAGTGGTGGGCATTTCTTCGGGTGAAAATACCAAGCCTTTGCCCGTTCTGCGGCAAGAGAGAGGATGCGCGGCAAACCGCCTTTTCCTTTGCGGATGGGATGGGCAGGGCTGAGCCTTGGCCGTTTTGGGCAATTCCCGCAACGGTTTCCGGTTGCCTTGCTCATACTGCTACCCTATTGCTACCCGGCCAGAGTAGACATAGGCAAAAAAAGAAGGATTTACATGCCAATTTAGCATGTAAACCCTTGTATTTTATGGAGCCGCCTATCAGATTTGAACTGATGATCTACTGATTACGAATCAGTCGCTCTACCAACTGAGCCAAGGCGGCGTGGAAATTTAAGAGAGTTGCCCCCCCGGGGCGTATCTGTTTGTGCCAATGTGGGGCACATGTTCATTCAAGAAAAAGCTTCTACGGCATTGACGCTTATTTTGCAAGAAAAATGATAGCATGGGTAATCTGTATATTTTATCAGAACGAGTTGGTTGTATGCTTTTTCATGTTTTATCAATTGTTTAGTATGCATAATATTGTATCTATTTGCATGAAAATTGTGGATCAGGCGAGTAGTGTTCTGGGAGAGGGGAAATTTAAAGAATTGAATCTTTGAGGGTTCTTTTCCCAGAGCTTCATGCGATGTGTAATTGTAGAGAAACGTTGTGTGTTGGATTAAAATATTTTTTACAAAGTAATGATAAAAATCGTTGGGGTGCAACAGTTTTTTTAATATATTTTACTAAAAGATAATATTTTCGGGATTAAAGAGATTCATGGTATTGCCATAAATAATAATTTAGTGGTACAAGACTCAAACTTGATTGTGCAGGCAGGGAATATGTTGATATGCATACTGGCAAGAGGGGATAAGAAAATTGCACAGAGGTATACTTTGCTTTTGGCAGAGGTATACTTTGTTCCGTGATGGGAAAATATAATCACATCATGTCGTTACTCATATGAGTAATAGACGTGAAATATATGAGAATTATGAAAAAGATAGATGCTTCGGCAGTTATTCAGCGTTTAAGTGTTGCTAGCGGTGTGAAAAATATTGCGGAGCTTGCAAGTATTCTTAATGTGAGCGTGCAGGCCATATATTACGCAAAAAAGAAGAATCATATTCCACCAGCGTGGAGTATCACTGTTGCGCAGCTTTACAATGCCTCCATTGACTGGCTTCTTTTTGCAGAGGAAGCTGCTGTCTGTGATGAGAAGGCGATGATGAGTGTTCAGAAGCCTGTTGCCTCTGAAACTGTAACAGTATTGCTTGCTGAAAATGCTTTGCTGAAAGAGCAGCTTCGAGTTTTACAAAACTCGCATGAGGCGTTAAGTTCAGCGGTTCGTTATTTGAGTCAACGTCCATCTGATGCGGTAAACCCTTCAGGGTTGCGTGAACTGTGCAAGCAGCAGTAGCCCGACGGACAGGGTAAGGGATTTTTTATGCTGACCATACGGAACGCACGGCTGGAAGATGCTGCGAGCATTACAGAGTGCGCGTGTGCGTCTTTTGAGCATTACAGCGCACGTCTGGGTAAAAAGCCGGGCCCCATGCTGGATGATTACACCCGGTTTATTGCAGAAGATCAAGTACATGTGGCTGTGGATGATGGTGGTGCAATAGTCGGCATTCTTGTGCTTCAGGTAACGGAAGAAGAAGGTTTTTATCTTACGTGCGTTGCTGTGCGCCCTTCGAGTCAGGGGAGAGGGGTGGGGCGGAAGCTGCTGGAGCTGGCGGAATCGGAGGCGCTTAGTCAAGGTTTTTGCGCCATAAGTCTTTATACGAATGAAGCGATGGTTGAAAACCATACCTTCTATCTGGCCTTTGGCTATAAAGAATCTGACCGCCGGGTGGAGCAGGGATATGCTCGTGTTTTTTATCGTAAGGAGCTTGCTCCCGTTCAGGCTCGGCACAGCTAATGCTGTTGTAGAACCACTGAGACACAAAGGCCTGGATTAACATTAACCGCTGCCACTTTTCCATTATGTCTTTCAATGTAATGCCGTGCTAAAGAGAGCCCAAGCCCTATACTGCCGCTTCGCTGGTCTCTTGCTTCTTCTACCCGGAAAAAGGGGCGAAAAAGATTATCCAGGCACGCTTCAGGAACTCCCGGCCCGTAATCCCGGATGCTGATCATTATTTCTTCCCCATTTTTTTCCAGCCGCAGCTCCACATTACTTCCTGGTTTTGTGTAGCGCAGTCCGTTAATGATGATGTTGTATAAGGCCTGCTCAAGCAAGGTTCGTATGCCCAGTATTGGAGCTATGTCTTGGGGGGTAGGCGTGGTAAGCAATACTGCTTTCGTTTTTTGATCATGAAATTCAAAATTTGCCAAGGCTATTGCCTCATACAGCACTTCGTATATCTCAATATGTTCTGTGATGTAATCTTCTGAATTTAAACTGTTTTTTCTTTTTTCTATTATACTTTCCACAATGAATCCCATACGATCCAAATCTTTTTGCAGTAGCTCCAAGTATTGGTGCGTGTGGTCTTCGTTGTTTAGTAGTGCAACGGCAAGTTGCATGCGAGCCAGTGGGCCGCGCAGCTCATGTGAAATATCACATAGCAGGCGCCGCTCATTTTCCATAAGAGAAGCGATGTTGTTAACCATGCCGTTAAAGGAACTGCTGAGTAGTGAAAATTCATCTCCGCTCTCCTGTTCGTATGGCAACCGCACATTTAAATCTCCGTGAGAAAGGGCTTGTGTGGCCTTGGTGATGTCTCGCAAGCGCACTGTGAGCAACCATGACAGACAAGCGCAACTGAATCCGGAAACAACCGCAATGATAACAAACCATAAAAGCGGTTCCATGAAATCTACTGAAGTAGGGTCGCGCATGCCCACAGCCACCAAGCGTTGATCAGGTAAGATTTTTTCCACAATAATCCAATCGCTTTTCCAGTCGTCGTCGTATGGCAGGATATCCAGCACCGATAAAGGGCGCTCGCCTTGCATCTGCGCTGTCAGCAAGAAAACAGGGCTGTCCCATAGCCAAATACCTTTGCTGCGCGCCTCTTCTATGTATATTTTTTTGTTTTCAGTAATATTGATATATTCATTGAGAGTGGCTGTAGCTTCTGCGAGTGTTTTTTGCCGATCAAAAATAAGTTGCGGGAGCAAATCTTCAAGATAATTTGCTCCACAGATAATACAAATAGTGAAAAAAAAAGTAGGTGCTATACAGCTTCCAGAAAAAAGGCAGTCGTCGCCATATATTTTTCATTCATCACCATGCATGATATAAGTATAGCCCTTGCTCCGTACCGTTTTTATGCGGGAGCTACCGTCTTTATGCAGAGGCAGCTTTGCACGGACATGGCTTATATGGATATCTACAGTACGTTCAAAATTTCGGGGACTGCGCCCTAAAATTTTTTGTGACAATAATTCTCGACTGACTATTTCGTTGTGATTATCGAGCAAAATTTCCAGTATGCGAAACTCAAGCGAGGTAAGCGGCACAAGCTCATTATTGACGAGCACACGAAGTGTTGCTTTATTATAGACAATGTCGCCCACCTGCTTTGCGCGTGGAGAAGACCGCGCTGGCGCATGTGAGGTTCGACGTAAAATAGCGTGCAGCCTTGCGCACAGTTCATCTGGATGAAAAGGCTTGCCCAAGTAATCATCCGCCCCCGACTCCAGCCCGGCAATACGATCCAGCTCACTGGATTTTGCTGTAAGCATCAGCACAGGCAATGCCATAAGGGCTTCTGATGTGCGCAAAAATCGCAGCACCTCAAAACCATTACACCCCGGTAGCATAACATCAAGCACGACTATGGTCCATGCTTGCGCCAAGAGCATTTCAATGCCGCCTATACCCGTGTGCGCTACTTGGCATTCAAATCCTTTCAGGGCCAGATAGTCGGTAAGTAGCTGGCATAGCGTTTCGTCATCGTCAATCAGCAGTACCTTATTCACGAGCAACTCCTCAGAACACTATGGCAAGACCATACATTACAATCAATACTGTCACCACCTCTACGTTGGCAAGTGTAAAGAAATGTAAACAATATATATTTATGTTGCCTGTTGGTTACATATAGCTATTCTGCATCCAGGCTTTTGCTTGGTAAAAAAGCTCATACTAAAAGTCTCTTGCGAGATGCCAGTTGCTCTATACTTTGGGAGCATTGGCTTTGGTTGAGATCGTTGCATTGTGCAACGATCTCTGGCGATTGCGTAGCAAACGCCCGCAAGCGGACAGTGCAGCGTGCCTTTCTTTCGCAATCCGCTCCGGTTGCGAAAGCATGTTAGAAAATTATGTCTTATTTTTCAGCTGGATAAAACGGTACACCATTTTATCCAGTGGAGCTAAAAGAAAAGACACGCTGCGCTGTTCGCTTGCGGGCACCTGCTCCGCAGTTGCCGAGGCCATTGTGCAATGGCCTCTTGGTTAGTGGTTACACCGTTACGTGTACCATTTTGTGATTTTTCCGCAACCGCAAAAAAGCCTTAGCAGCAAGTTTGACGGTCATACAAAATTTTGGAGGATTATCATGGGTCAGCGTGTTCTTTGTTTGGTTCTTTTTTCTATTATTGCCCTTAGCGGCTGTGGCGGTGGCGGTGGTGGCGGCGGCGGTGATGATGACAGCGGCCGCATCAGTAGTGGAGGTGGCGGCAGCACTGGCGGTGGAGGCAGCACTGGCGGCGGAGGCAGCACTGGCGGTGGAGGCAGCACTGGCGGAGGCAGTAATGGCGGTGGTGGCAGCAGTGGCGGCGGAGGCAGCACTTCCCAGGGGTTAAGCAACATCACCTCTGTGGCATTATCCCCTGATAATAAGGTTGTTATTGAATTTAAAGACGATGCTGTTATTCAGGCTGAAAGAACACAGCTCGCCTCTGCAATTCCCACGCAGGTTACAGGGCAACCTTTCACGAAGACGGAAATAGTAACGCGAGAGACGTTGTCCCTCACCAATGATGGCAGTACCGTTACACAAACTGCAACATTGGAAAAAGGTGGCCAGAGACTGGGACTTAGCTATGCAGACTTTGGCATGTGGAAAAAAACTGCCCAGGTGGAGCGAAACACGGCAGGCGTTCCTACAACGCAAATGGTGATGGCAGAAGCGGAAAGTTGGGTGCCTGATCGAGGCAACAGAGCCGCATTCCCTGTGGGAGAGACAGGAACAGCTTCTTTTACGGGTAATGCGCTTGGTGTTGTGCGTGCCTGGGAGGGCCGTAATGATAATGTTGGGGGCACTGGCCAGCATATTTACGGCACTGCTGTGATGAATGTGGACTTGTCCGCTCGAAGGGCCACTTTGGATCTTGATATGAAAGACTTTTATCAGTTCAAGTACTCAAATTTGCGCCTGGAGAATGATGGTGAGATGAATGACGACCATGCCTCTCTTACCATAGTTGACCGCAATAATACGACTGGGTTGAATTTGGCCACAGGAGCCCGCCCGGCAACGGAAGTGGATGTGGATACGCAGTTTCACGGCCCAAGTCACTTGAACCCAACAGAAGCCGTGGGTGATGTGGATGTTGTGCAGCGTAACGGCGCCAGTCAGGTTGAAGTTGACATGGCTTTTGGGATGAAGAGAAAATAAATAACTCTTTTCACAGTGGGCGGCAGGTATCGCCCACTGTGAAAACAACCGGGTACTGATCGTTTTATGTATACTTATTTGCGGCTTTTGGCCATTTTGTTTTTCTGTCAGTCTCTTATTATAGGCTGGCCAACCTTGGCAATGAGTGAGGAAACGACTGCTCACGCTCTTTCAAATTTGGAAGCCTTGAGCTTGGCTGATGCTTTTTTAGCTGAAGACAAGTTTGCAGAAGCTGAAAAAATTTATCAGGCCTTACGTTCAAGCCCACAAAAGGAAATAGTAATTGAAGCACTTTTCAAGTTGGGCACCCTTAGCGCCGTGCAGAAAAATTATACAAGAGCTATTCAGTTCTATTTTGAGATTCTTAACAGTCATCCAGAATTGACAAGAGTGCGCCTGGAGCTTGCCCGTACATATTTTTCAGATACGGATTACGAGAATGCGGAATTTCATTTTCGCCTTGCGCAGGGAGATAAAAATCTCCCATCGGAAGTGAAAGAAAACATTACTCGTTTTCTTACAGCCATTTATAGCCAGAAAAATTGGGATCTGGTTGGCACATTCGGCGCGCTGCCAGAATCTAATATTAATAAAGTTTCCGGCAATAGGGAAGAATGTATTAATACAATTTATGGGACATTTTGCCGACGCCTTCCAGGAAAAGAATCTGGTGTGGGCTTACGAGCTGGGCTGCATGGCAATTACTATCAGCGTCTTTCAAAAAATTTCAGCTTTCGTCATACAGCGGGATTCTCGGTGGTGGATCATCGGATGAGCAGCAATGATGATAATAGTATTTTCCTGGCATCCGGCCCGCGCTTAATGTTCAATAATGGTGAGTTGAGCTTGCAGGCGACATATGCCAGACGTTGGGCCGCAAATGATGAATATAGTATTGCTCCCGGATTACGCCTGGAGACCACCTTTGACATAGGGCGTAATCTTTCTTTGGACATGGGGGCTGCCTGGGAAAAAAATGATTACGCAGATAATTATATAAACAGCTTACTGCATGGCGATACCACGAGTGTTTATACGGAGGCTCGCTATGTACTTACTAACAAGAGCTTTGTTTCGTCTGGCCTGAACTACATAGATGAGAACACTCGCGTTAACAGCTACAGTAACAATATGTATGGTGGCAGCTTGGGGTATTTTAATGAATTTCCCTGGGGTATTTCTTTGTATCTGAAAGCAAGTTTAAACCAGGTGCAGTATAAAGATGCCAGTTTATACATAACAGATAGTGGGGATATTAAAGAAAAAGTCCGCTGCGACAATATTTTTTCCAGTATGGTTCGTTTCTCCAACCGGAATTGGCAATACTTGGGATTTAGTCCGGCAGTGAGCTATATTTATACTGATCGTAATTCTAATATTAACAACTACAGCTACGATAATCATCGCATTGAGTTTTCCATTCGGAAGATTTTTTAGCACGATTTACCATGCTTTTAAAGCCCCAAGTTGGCTTTAAAAGCATGGCAAGCTGCGCTGTTCGCTTGCGGGTGCCTGCTGTGCAATGGTACTCAATTGAAGAGGGGTTTCGCCCTCTTCAAAAAAATCCTTACCCGAAGTAATCAACGCTTTTTGGGTAATTTCACAACTATTTTCTTTTTGTTCTTCTCCCCTTGGCTCACAATCATCAGGTTTACCTCAAGGCGGTTCAGGTTTACGTCTGTAAGGCGAACGCGCAAGCTTTGCCCAAGGCGGAAGGTCTGCCCGTGGTGTTTACCGCGCAATTCTTGTCTGTCTGCTATGTATTCGTAGTAATCGTCTGTAAGGCTGCCAAAGCGCACCATGCCCTCTGCAAGAAGTGAGGGCAATTCTACAAATATTCCAAAATCTGTTATTCCAGAAATAATGCCCTCGTATTCTGTATCCACTTTATTCTGGAGATAGAGAATGGTGAGGCGTTTTTGTATTTCGCGTTCTGCTTCCATAGCAGTGCGCTCTGTGCCATTGATATGATTGGCCATAAATTCAAGACGTTGTAAGGAAGGGCGCTTTTCTGTACTTTTTTTAGGCAGGCCAATGGCTTCTTTTAGGGCGCGGTGGGTGAGCAGATCCGCATAGCGGCGGATGGGGGAAGTGAAGTGGCAATAGCAGGGTGAGGCAAGGCCAAAATGCATCTCATGTTCCGGGGTATAGCGGGCCTGCATCATGGCGCGCAGAATGGAGCGATTGACGGTATATTCTTGCGGGGTTCCCTGTGCTTTTGTCATGAAGGCTCGGAGTTCAAGCGGTGTAGGCGCGGTTTTTTTTCGGGAACGGGGCTGGCTGCTGGCGATGAGGCCTGTTTTGGCAAGAAAGCTCAGGAGGGAATCAAGCTTTTGCGCATCGGGTGCCGGGTGCGTGCGGTAAAGAAAGGGAATGTCGCGCTCGGACAGAAATCTGGCAGCAGCCTCGTTGGCAATGATCATAAATTCTTCAATGAGCCGATGCCCAAAATGGTGTTCTCGCGGCGCGATATGGGTGATGACACCGTGCTCGTCCATAATAATTTGCGCTTCAGGAAGATTAAAATCAAGACTGCCGCGAGCGTTGCGAACCTGGGCGAGAATGCGGGCGAGTGCTTCTGCATTTTCCAGCATGGGCATAAGGTGAAGTATGGGCTGACGCTCTTGCGCATTCTGCAAGATGACGGCTTGCTGTATCTGTTTGTAGGTGAGGCGGGCGGAGCTTTCAATGACTGCGGCGTAAAATTCAGTACGGGTGACTGCTCCCGCAGAGGAAATGGCGGCTTCAATAATAATAGCGAGGCGCGGCTCATGCGGGCGCAGGCTGCATAGACCGTTTGAAAGGGCCTCCGGCAGCATGGGTTCAACGGAGGCAGGGAAGTAGTAGGAATTTCCGCGCAGCCGGGCTTCATTATCCAAAGCGGAGCCTTCTGAAACGTAGTGGGCAACATCTGCAATGGCAACGCGCAGCAAAAAGCCCTGCGGTGTTGTTTCCACATAAATGGCATCATCAAAGTCGTGAGCTGTGGCCTCATCAATGGTTACAAAGTCGAGGTGGCGCAAGTCGCGGCGGTGTCCCCATTCGTTCTCGTGTGGTACAGCAGGCAGTGTGGCTACTTCCGCCAGAACGGCAGGCGGGAAACTGTGGGGGATGCTATGATTGCTTTTTGTTAAGCGTTCCTGAGCTTTTGGGGTAGCCTCGTGCTCAAGGTTGGTAGTTGCATGGGCGAACCAGATACCGTTGGCCTTTTTCTCGCCAGGCACTATCAGAAGTAAGTCATTTTTGTGAACAGGGGAGGGCAGCAGTGCGGTATCCGCCACAAAAAGAGCGGGAATACGTGAGTTGGAGGGGGTGCAGAGCCAGCTTCCATCTTTATACGCTTGCGTTGCCAGGGCGGGCAGCTCCTGAATGGAGCGACGAAGAACGGAGTGGATGCGCCCTTCTAGATTTCTGCCGTGTTTTCCGGGTAAAAGGGTAACAAGCACAGTATCGCCATGCCAGGCCTCGCCAAGGTTTCCATGATGAATATAAATGTCTGAGCGGCCTGATGTGGGTGTAACAAAGCCCATGCCGGCTTGCTGTATGGCAAGAACACCTTCTATGGTTTTTAAGGTGCGGGCATAGGCCCAGCCTCCCCCGGCCCGTATAACAGTGCCTTGCGCCTGTAACTCCGTAAGGGCAACATCCAAGGCTTTCTTTTGGCGGCGCGAAATATTAAGAATGCGCAACAGCGCATCTTTTTGAAGTGGCTTATTTACCTTTTGTAAGGTTTCTAGGATGCGTTCATTCATGATGATTTAGTATATCACTTTATCGTTGCGGGTGTTCCACCATTCTTGCCACCATTCAGGAAATGTTTTTGGCGTAAAAAGTGTCGGCCCAAAAATTACTTTGCTTTGCAGTACCCATACAGGATGCCCTTGAAGCAGAGGAGAGAATGACGCAAGCTTTACTGCGTCTTTTTCAGTGCAGATAAGTGGCAAATTTTTTGCCTTACTGCGCATTTCATGGATATCCTTTTCCGAATATGCGTGGTGATCAGCGTATTTCATATGAAATTCTGGCTGTCTTCCAGTAAAGGATGCGATATCGTCTTGCAATTGAGCAGGATTACCTATAGCACTTACGAGAGCATAGGGTTTTTTATATTCCGTTTCCGCAATAATCACATCAGGGTTATACAGGGAATAGAGCGCTGACGGCGAAGTTACAAAAGAAAATACTGGCGCATGATATGCTCCAAGGCGTTTTTCTATTCTGAGCATTGCTCGGCGAAAAAGCTCTGGAGAAGTTTTGATTGCAAAGGCAGTGGCGGAGTGCAGGGCCGTTTCTCCTTCACGCCATGATCCGGCGGGGATAACACGGTTCCATTCCTGTCCCACGTCTTCCGGGCGCAATAAAACAATATCGGCATGGCGCATCATGGCAAGGTGCTGCATACCATCGTCCAGCAGAAAAAGCTCTGGCGCGTGTTGCAGTTCCGCGTATTCTGCGGCATAGGGGCGTCGTGGGCAGACCACAATGGAGGCCTCAGGGTGGGAGCGGGCCAACATGAGGGGCTCGTCTCCCGAAACACGGGCCGGGGTATCTGGCAGAACAGTGAGAGGGTGCTTTCCTGGTTTTCCGCCATATCCGCGACTTAAGACCGTGGTGCGAACAGAATTCTCGCGAGCCCACTCCAGAAACCAGGCGGTAAAGGGAGTTTTGCCTGTTCCTCCCCATGCGATATTGCCAATGGAAACACACGGGCAGCGTGGGCAAAAACGAGGTAAGGCCCCGTCATTATAGGCATCACGCCGCGCTTTCATGAAGAGTGAATAGGGCAGGGAAAAGGGTCGCAGCAGCGGCTTGAGAGTGTGGTGCCATGCATGAATATTCATACAATGTCTCTACGTTATTTCTTGGCTGTGAGCAATGCGCAAACCAGAGGCCATTGTAAAATGGCCTCTGGTTTGCGCATCTCCCTCAAAAAAAAGGCAATGCCGTGAGGCATTGCCTTGAGTCTGTTCTATGGTGTCTTGCATTCGCCTGCTATTTCGACTTTATCAATATGGCCCTTTACTAAGGAGTTTGCAAGGGAGTATACATGTTTCTTTTTTCGATACTTATACCCTCCACACACGTTATAACTTACTTGATTGTGCCTGTGTTAACTAAGCGCACCTATGGCAATTGTTGAGTTTGTGTATTTTTACATCACATAAAGCTCATTGTCTCTCGGGCGCTATCTCCTTTGTTCGCTGTTTGGGTGATCCATGCTTTTGCCTCTGTAGCAATATCTTTCTATGTTACTGAAAACATGTTGCCGGATTGTTGCCCTAAGTGCGCATTTCTTGCAGGTTAGAGTGTTGTTTTGAGTGTTAATTAATAATTAATATCGCCAAGTCCCTTCATTTCCGCACCTGCAAGTTCAGTATCTGTCTTATCTGAGAAGCTGACTCCGCTACCGGCGCCGGTTCCTGCCGTGGAGCAGGCTGACAAACCGAGTGTAGCAAGTAATAATACGATCATGAGTAGTGATGAGTTAGACCTCATATAGCTAACCTCCTTAGCTATCCTCCGTGTATCACTATGATGGTGCAAGCTCTCTGCACGATGCGATACAGCGTTTTGCCCTGTTTTTTGTGGCAATCATATATTCTATTTTTATATTATTTGCTGTTGTTTACATATTTTTTAGTTACGTGCTGAATCAAGGGGGATTTCCGTTTCTGTGTGGTGCGAAACAGCGGAGTAACCACTTTTGGTACCCGTCGAGCAAGCTGAAAAACCAACAGTTACGAGTAATACCGTTATGATAAGGAGTGAGCGTGTTAACATATAAGTAACCTCCTGG
This sequence comes from Desulfovibrio sp., assembly GCA_031546885.1. Taxonomy (GTDB): domain Bacteria; phylum Desulfobacterota; class Desulfovibrionia; order Desulfovibrionales; family Desulfovibrionaceae; genus Frigididesulfovibrio. The sequence continues at coordinate 25,266 of JAVBJS010000066.1, read as the reverse complement.
AGTTTTTTTTACACCGTGGTGTAAATGGCTCCGGTGGGACGCAGCGGAGATCCCTGCGTGTTAGGTTCTATGCTCTCAGTTGAATATAAACATCATTTATAGTAGCTTGTATCCAATAATTCTATTTGTATGAAAGTTTTATATATTTATGCATCTTGTTTTCTCTGATGCTCTTTCTCAATCTCTGTATGTTGAAAATAGTTCTCAATTATAAAAGGTCAAGAGCTGGTCAAGAATAAATTTATAATATTTTTTGCGGTGTGAAAAGTAGGAGACACTGGCTTGAATTGTTGCCCTTTATGTTATAAATAACGAAACTGAACCATTATATAGTGCCGTAATCCCTTAAGGAGCAGCCATGCGAATAACAAAAGTAAGAGTAGGTAAAGATAAAGATAAAGATCTCGTAAGCATACAGCGAGATGCGCAAGAAGACTGTGGACTACCCCAATATTGAAGGGGACTACCACCTCAGAGTAATTACATGTGGGGAAGCTGAAACTGTGGACTACCCCAATATTGAAAAAGCTCACTTTCGTTTTACCCTTCGGGGAGAACAGAAGTGAGCTGCTTCTTATTTATTGTGCGGGTGTAAATATTTTTGTATAATAGTTTCAAAATCGTTTGAACGAAAATAGGAGAGCACATCATGACGAATTTCATGGGAATGGCTCGTCTTATTTCCATAGGTGGGATTTTTGCTTTCTTTATTTGCGTTTTTGGTGAGCTTGGCGAGCTTGGTTTAACCTATGCTATTGCGGTGGATTTACCTGCTAGTGCCGGTGTGGAAGTTACGTTGCAAACTGCTTTTCCTGGCGTTTCCGATTTTACTGTTCAATCTGGTGTTACCATTACGAATAGTGCCACAGCAGCCAGCGGAGACAGCAGCCAGGTTTGGAATTTTACTAACCGCGGCACTCTTTCATCTACCAGCGCCATACATAATCGCTTCAGCGGTCTTTTTCTGGAAGCTTCCTCGTTGGGTACTCCCACAGTTACCAATTTCGGCACGATATCCTCGGTCAGCACGCAACCAAGCGGCTCATCCGGGGTGCGTTTTTTTGGGGGCGGCACTGTGCTGAATATGGCTGGAGCCACTATTTCAGGACTTGATGGAATCCATTCCGACAGAGGCCCTGTGTTTGTTTCCAACAGTGGATTAATTCAGGGAAATAGTGGAGGAACAGCCATTTATGGTGGTGCTGGAGGTTCCCTTACGAATTTGGCTGGCGGGGTAATTTCCAGCCTTAATTTTGGCTATCAGCTCAATGGTTTTGAAAGGAACGGATTGCTTGATAATGCCGGGCAGATTACCGCCAGGGGTGTGGCTGTTGGGTTCAGCAATGGCGAAACATTTGGCATTCTCAACCGTCCAACCGGAGTTATCACGAGTCAGGACTGGAGAGTTGTTAGTATTGACGCCACTACGGGCTATTTTGTTAATCAGGGAGTGATGACAGGAAGTAATACCGTTTTGGGTACAAGTGCCACTCACAGCAACCTCATCATCAATGCCGGCGTTCTGACTGCCGGTAATAACGGTGACGCCATACAGAGCGCCGCCGATGACAATAACTCCACCATCTACAATCTGGGCACGGCATCCGGTGCCGGGACAGGACATGCGATACGCCTTGACGGTTCCAATTCTTTGCTGGTGCTTGGCACACAAGCTTTTCTTCCGGCGTTGAACGCTGTTATTACAGGATCCGGCTCGGTTCTGAATGGAGGCGCACTAAGCACGGGAAGCAACAATCGGCTGCGCTTGACGGATTCAGGAACGGAATCGGCTCCACTTGAGGGATTCGTCTCTTTGAACATGCAGGGACAAGACTGGACTCTGGGAGCACCTCTTACGCTCTCTGATGCGTCGTCGCAGGCTCTTGCTGTGGAGGCTGGGACGCTATCATTACTTTCTCCCTTTAACTCGCCCGGTGGTATTTCCATTACTAACGCTGGAGTACTTAAACTCTCTGGCGTGTCTCAGGTACTTGGGGAGTCCGGGGTGTCTGGAGTCACTCTCTCGTCTGGTGGGAGGTTTATGCTGGATACCTCTGCCGTTTTGAAGGTTTCCGGCGATGTTACCCTGGCGGGAGGTTCTGCGGCAATCACAAACGGCAGCGTTACAGCGGGCAGCATAGCGCTTTTTGATGCCTCGCAATGGGAGCAAGCAGGCAGTGTTACAGCGGGTAGCATAGCGCTTTCTGATGCCTCGCAATGGAAGCAGGCAGGCAATATTTCCGCAACGAGCCTTGCCCTTACCGGCGGTTCGCAATGGACTCAAGTTGCTGGAACGGCCCTTGATGTTGTCGGCCCCATCAGCGTAGCGGGGAGTGGGCTGAATCTTTCGGGGCAGGCCACCACCACGAAGCTTGCTCTGGCAAGCGGTTCTGTTCTGCATCAGGATGCAGGCGGTATTGTGAAGGTTTCCGGCGATGTTACCTTGACGGAAGGTTCTGCGGCAATCACAAACGGCAGCGTTACAGCGGGTAGCATAGCGCTTTCTGATGCCTCGCAGTGGGAGCAGGCAGGCAGCGTTACAGCGGGCAGCATAGCGCTTTTTGATGCCTCGCAGTGGGAGCAGGCAGGCAGTGTTACAGCGGCGAACATAGCGCTTTCTGGTGCTTCGCAATGGGAGCAGGCAGGCAATCTTTCCGCAACGAGCCTTGCCCTTACCGGCGGTTCGCAATGGACTCAAGCTGCCGGAACGGCCCTTGGTGTTACCGGCCCCATCAGTGTATCGGGGAGTGGGCTGAATCTTGCGGGGCAGGCCACCACCGCGAAACTCGCTCTAGCAAGCGGTTCGGTTCTGCTTCAGGATGCAGGCGGCATTGTGAAGGTTTCCGGCGATGTTACCTTGGCGGGAGGTTCTGCGGCAATCACAAGCGGCAGTGTTACAGCGGGTAGCATAGCGCTTTCTGATGCCTCGCAATGGGAGCAGGCAGGCAGCGTTACAGCGGGTAGCATAGCGCTTTCTGGTTCCTCGCAATGGAAGCAGGCAGGCAATCTTTCCGCAACGAGCCTTGCCCTTACTGGCGGTTCGCAATGGACTCAAGCTGCCGGAACGGCCCTTGGTGTTGTCGGCCCCATCAGTGTATCGGGGAGCGGATTGAATCTTGCGGGGCAGGCCACCACCGCGAAACTCGCTCTAGCAAGCGGTTCGGTTCTGCGTCAGGATGCAGGCGGTATTGTGAAGGTTTCCGGCGATGTTACCCTGACGGAAGGTTCTGCGGCAATCACAAGAGGCAGTGTTACAGCGGGCAGCATAGCGCTTTCTGGTGCCTCACAATGGAAGCAGGCAGGCAATCTTTCTGCAACGAGCCTTGCCCTTACCGGCGGTTCGCAATGGACTCAAGCTGCCGGAACGGCCCTTGGTGTTACCGGCCCCATCAGCGTAGCGGGGAGTGGGCTGAATCTTTCGGGGCAGGCCACCACCACGAAGCTTGCTCTGGCAAGTGGTTCTGTTCTGCGTCAGGATGCAGGCGGTATTGTGAAGGTTTCCGGCAATGTTACCTTGGCGGAAGGTTCTGCGGCAATCACAAACGGCAGTGTTACAGCGGGTAACATAGCGCTTTCTGGTGCCTCGCAATGGGAGCAGGCAGGCAGCGTTACAGCGGGTAGCATAGCGCTTTCTGATGCCTCGCAATGGAAGCAGGCAGGCAATATTTCCGCAACGAGCCTTGCCCTTACTGGCGGTTCGCAATGGACTCAAGCTGCCGGAACAGCCCTTGGTGTTACCGGCCCCATCCGTGTATCGGGGAGCGAGTTGAATCTTGCGGGAGATGCTCAAGCTACATCAGCAAATATTTTTGGTGGTTCTTCCATGAAGATGACGGGAACAGGAACCCTTGATATTCCGGTCATTCATGTTGCTTCCGGGTCTCTTTTTCGGTTGAATTCCAAGGATGCCCGCTTTTCTCTCACGTCGGCAACCTCTTTGAATCTGGACAGTGGTGCTCGCTATGGGGTGACAGTGAGCCGGAATCCCGCCGAGCATTCCATTATGTTTGCGGATTATTTCGCACCTGTGGAGGGTGTACGACTTGACACCCGTGTAGATACACCTCGCCTTGCTTCCAGTATTTCTTCCCTGCCGGGTGGGAAATATTCCTTCAAGGGGGTTGTGCAAGCGCTGCATCCAGTGGTGATTCCCACAAGTATGCAGTTTGTCAGTAATTCTATGAGCACCATTGGAATGATTGCTAGCGGCAATAACGCCGACCTTGGAATTGCAATGCGCAGCATTAACGATGTTTTTGGGCCAAATCTTGAGGCCGCTGATGTGTGGCGTATAACAGCCCTGCCCGGAGAACTCCAGCGCGGTCGGTTGGACAAGATATACACAACGGGTGTCCTTGTTGCCGGTACTCGCCATTTTTTTGAGCTGTTGCAGGGGGGGGCCGTGTTGGCTGTGCAAGAAGCACAAAGGGAAAATCTTCGTTCTTTTACCGGCGCTATCCGGTCTCGGCTGCACGGGAGTATCCCCAGGCAGACTAACGGCACCTCTTTTCAAGAGCAAGAGGCTCGCACTGTTGTATGGGGAGATGCTCGACAATATTGGAGCAGGCAGGAAGATGATGCAGGAAGCAATCTTCAAGGATATACGTACAATCCTTCCCGCTTTATGCTGGGGGTTGAACGTCTCCACGGGCATTGGCGTACCGGTTTAACTGTCCAATATTCGGAAGGAAAAATGTTTTCTGCGGATAATGATGCTGTCACAAGAATACAAAGTGGTCTTTTTGGGTTTTATGGCGAATATAGCCAAGGTCACTGGTATGGGCAGTTCGGAGCACAGCTCGGTTCGGCATGGAATAAGGCGACAACGGATTTTGCCACTTGGGGGGATGACACCCGAGCTTCGTATAATTCGTCGGTGTGGGGTGGCAACGGTGAGATCGGTTATCGGAGCAGCTTCGGCGATTCTGCTCTGTCTTGGGTGATTACTCCACATATTGGAATGGATGTTGGCTCATTACAGCAGGATGCATTTTCAGAAAAGGGCGATCCCGCTTTGCGCCGTCGCTTCGCTAGTAATGACTATAATGTAGTTGAACTTCCCGTGGGTGCTCGCGTAGCGATGACAGCGCAGATAGGTGCAACTGCCCTTACAGCATACGCCGACGCCTCATACGCATTCAATATGGGGGATAAAAAACTCTCTACAACTGTTCGATTTATTAATGATTCAGAGGAGCGCTGGCGTGTTGTCGCTGTGGATCCCGGCAGAAATGCGTTTCGCCTTGAGGGGGGGGTGAGCGCTAATATTGGAAGAAATCTTGTTCTGGATGTTTCGTATGAGCTTGAAGCGCGAGATAGGTATACCAGCCAAGGTATGAGCGTGAGTTTTGGAGTAAAGTTCTAGATAGTGTCGTCAAATAAGTTCTTTTGCCCTCTACCGGCGTCAGAAAAAATTTTTATTCCGGTCGAGTAGCAAAGAGTACACTCCCTTCATAAAAAATGTTTCTTCCTTGGCAGAGAACAAAATATCTGCATTTGACGACACTACCCAGGTGAGGCCATTGTGCAATGGCCTCACTTTTCCGTGGCAAGGAAAATATAGAAAGCTGCACCGCCCAGTTTTGAGTGATGTGCGCAAACACGTATTTCTCCCCCCCACAAGCTGACAAGACCGTGTACAATGGAAAGCCCAAGGCCCATGCCTTTGTGGGCTTCTTTTGTTGTAAAAAAAGGATCAAAAATACGCTCTATGTTGGAAGGCAGCCCAGGCCCGCTATCGGCAACCTCTACAAGCACGCGGGATGTTTCTTGTTCGAGCTGGGCGATGATACTGATGATACGCACAGGGGCCACACTCTCGACAGGCGAAGCTGCTGCTTGTACGCAGTCAGTTGTTTGAACAGTGCTGAAAGCGGGCTCGTGAAAAACAGTTGTTATGTTGTCGTCAGTTGATTGATTGCTGGCAGAAAATGTGTGTGGAGTTTGAGCCGTTGCTGTAGTTGGGAAAGGTGCGTGTGATGCTGTGGGCGGCATGGTGACGGAAGGTGTGCCTGTCATAACGGGAGCTGATGTGGCGTTTTCCTTTTGCCCCACAGCGTCCAGCGCATGAACGGCATTGCCAAGCAAATTAATAAAAACCTGTTCAAGCTGTACGGCGTTACTACGAACGGGTGGCAAAGTGGAGGGAATGCTGAGGCGTAGTAAAATACCGTGGGCTGCTATTTGGTTTTGCATTATGCTGAGTGCATTGCGAAGGACAACAAGCAGATTCACAGGTTCAAGTGGTACTTGACCTTCTTGCATGACAAGGGTTCGCATGCTTGTGATGATGCTACGGATTTTCTCGGCCTCGTGCATAATGCGCTGAAGTCTGTCGTGTGTTGTTTCAAAAGAGAGGGTTTTTTGTTTTTCCAGCAGCATTTGCAGGCCACTTGCGTAGAGGTGCAGGGCGGAAAGGGGCTGGTTGATTTCGTGAGCAATGCCTCCGGCCAGGGTGGTCATGGCTTCCAGTTTACGCGCACGTTGTAGTTGCTGGTTCACTTGCAATCTGCGGGTAATATCTTCCAGCATCATGATGAGCGCACGCACGCCTCCTTCCTGCTTTGGCACAACAGGGCAGGCAACGAGCCGAAATACACGCTCTTTGCCATCATGAAAGGTGACGGTAAATTCCTTTTCCTGGCTGGTGTTATCTTGTGTAGCGACTTGAAAGGGGCAATCCGGGCAAAAGCTACCTTGTTGCGGTATATTTTGCCTGCCATTGCACTGCAATACTTCGCAGATGCGTTGGCTATGCTGGAAATTTGGGCCAAGCCAGGAGCCAAGGCGGGCATTTCCGCTGATGATGCGAAGATCCAGAGTGAGTGTTGCTATGCCGATGGAGAGATTGTCTGTAATGGCTCTATAGCTTTGCTCGCTTAAATCAAGCGCTTGCTGAACCTGTAGATTAATGGTTGTGCTAAAGCCTACCTGAAGCAGGGTGGCGCCTTTTTCGTCTGCGGAAAAGTGATAAGAATATACCCGGAAGGTATTTTTTCCTTGATAAGGCGCCCATTCCATAATGTTGACAGCGTTGGTATTAGCTGTTTTATCTGGAAAAACTTCAAAGGGAGGGCATTTAGGACATGGTATTTCTCTATTATGTAGAGCCGAGAAGCATTTTTTGTTCAGGGGTTTGCCAAAAATCTGTTCAAAGGCTTTGTTGTGAAACAAAATATTATGTTCACTATCTATCAGGATGATGTAACAGGGTAACAGGTCAATGATTTTTTGGAGACGTTTGAGATCGTCAAGGTTTGAGCCTTGCAAGCTGCTGACAATCTCATTGGCCTCAATCATTTCCTTGTCGAGCATGGGTTACTTTGTCCTTTTTTTATGTGACGAGCGAAAATGTACACGCATGGGAGCGTGGGTGATTTGAAAAAGCCGGCGTAGAGAGCGTTCCAGATAGCGGGCGTAAGAAGCGAGAACGCGGTCGGCATTGTTTACGAAAAAGACAAAGGTAGGGGGGGCACTTTCTGCCTGGGTAAGATAAAAGAATTTTGCTCGGCCTCCCTTGACAATGGGAGGCTGGTGCTGCCCAAGAACAGCGTCCATGGCGCGGTTCAGCTTGCCTGTGGAGATGCGAACCCGGCACTCGTTTCGTATGGAGCGGGCAAGGGGAACAATTTTCATAAGGTCGCGTTTTTTTACGACGGAAATGAAAAGCAAGGGCACATGCTGGCAAAAGTTAAGGATTTCCTTGAATTCTTTTTCTTGAGCATTACGCTCGCGTGGCTCAATCAGATCCCACTTGTTCACAAGCACCATAAAAGGGGTTTTGCGCTCATTCAGCAGGTCAATAAGGCGTTTGTCTTGCAAGGTAATGCCTTCGCAGGCATCAAGCATCAGCAAGGTAACGTGCGCCTTGGTGGTGCTTTTTATGGAGGAATTGACGCTATACCGCTCAACAGTATCACTGATACGAGCGCGGCGGCGCACTCCCGCTGTGTCTACAAATACGCAAGGTTCGCCATCTATTTCTACGGCCACGTCTACACTGTCTCGGGTAGTGCCTGCTACGTCGCTGACAATCATGCGGGCTGTCCCTGTCATGGCATTGACCAGGGAAGATTTTCCTGCATTGGGGCGACCCAGCAGCGCAAGGCGCAGTGGCCCAGAATGGGGGTCGGCCATAATGGTTTCGGCAGGCTGGGGCGCTTCTTCTTCTTCCGGCACAGGCGGTATACTTGCTTCTTCATCGCCGGTGGCATCGGCGTCTGTGTCTACAGTGTCTTCCGTGCCATCTTCGGCATCGCCTTCCGTTTTGATGTATTCATCAAGCTGAATATTGGCAATATCAATGTCATCGTCTTCTGCCGGTTCGGTGTCGGCATCTATACCGCCTTGAGTATCGTGCAAAGAGGAGGGGCCGTCGGCTGCGGGGGGGGCTTGCTGGGAGGTTTCCTGAAAACAGGAGCCGAGAAGTGTGCGTATCTCATCTTCCAGTTCCCGCACATTAAAGCCATGCGCAGCAGAACAGGGAAATACCTCAAGGCCGAGGATGTGAAATTCCGCCATGAGCAGATCTGCCTTTTCCGGGCCGTCTATTTTATTGGCAATGATAATGAGAGGTTTGCCGCTTTTTCGCAAAAAATCGGCCAGATGGTGATCAAAGGGGGTGAGACCTTCACGGGCGTCTACCACCAGGCAGAGTAGGCTTGATTCTCGTATGGCGTCATTGGCCTGAGCAAGAATGGCATTTTCAAAGCCACGAATTTCCTTCGGGCCTTCTTCCACATGGGCATGGTTATCAAGGGTAACGCCGCCGGTATCAATAATGATAAAAGGGTCATAGCCGTAGCAACGCACGATGCCTTCCATGCGGTCACGGGTAATGCCGGGCCTGTCATGGGTAATGGCACGGTTGCTGCGAATGAGACGATTAAAGAGAGTGGATTTGCCTACGTTAGGTCTTCCGAGCAAGGCGACTTTGAAATATGAGGGAGACATTCGGGTATTTTTTCCGTTAGTATAAATGGTTATGTTGCTACTGCGTATCTTTGCAGGTGGTTACTCTATGCCCTGCAGAACGGAGTGCAGCTATGGCTTTTTCGTGCAAGTCTGTATGTACCAGTAGATAAGCTGTGCTAAATGTTGATGTAATAAAGACAGAAATTCTATTGGCAGCCAACATGAGAGACAGAGTGGAAAGCAGGCCTGTTGTATTTATGGCAAAGCTTCCTGCCACGCGCAGGCAAATAAAATCATTTTCAATGCTGAGAGGAGTGGGAAGACCGGCAATATCAGATGTGGGAAGAATGAGAGAGAGTTCATTTTCCGTTCGGCTGATGGAAAAAAATGATGAAGCCGGATTTGGCGTTGGCAGCATGGTAACAGGTGTTTCCGGTGCAAGACGGCAGAGGGTGTAGGAACCCGGCAATTGCTCAAGTTCTACGGAGAGGGAGCCTGTTTTGGCGTCTTGGCGATCCATACGCATAAAGGCCATGCGGCGGGCCGCTTCTGCCATGCGCTGGCGGTCTATGTCTGTTTCTGCCTCAAGCAGGGGAAGGGGGCGTGGTTTATCGGAGGCATCCAGGCCGGTGAAAATCATGTATGCGGTATTGGTGTGGCGTACCGTAGCTGTCATGGGATCTTCAGCTTCAATGCGAACGCCAACCTCAAGGGAGCTTGTGCCGACATAGTTGACTGAACAGTGAAAGGAAAGAATATCTCCATGATAAATGGGAGCAATGTATCTTACCTGCTCCACAGCGGCGGTAACAAGCTTGCATCTGGCATGACGCAAAGCGCAAATGGCAGCGGCTTCATCCAGATAGCGCAGTAAAAAACCGCCGTGCATATTGCCAGCACTGTTGAGCTCTGAAATAAAAACACGATGCATCATTGTGTATCGGCTTTCACTTACTTTTTTAATAATCATATCGTTTGTATTCCAATTGGAGGGTGTTGATGTATGCTGTAGGGACTTTCGGCAGAAACAGTGCCTAGCCAGAATATTTCACCAGTACAGCTTTTTGTTATACTATTTTGTCTTTTATCAATAAGGCAATAGGTATATTACCTTGCCGGGCCGCTGTACAAATTGTGGATCGGGAGGGCGCGGGTTTGGGAGAGGGAACAGAAGCTCATCCCCCTGGGGTTCCCTCTCCCAGCAGCTTCATAAAATATCCGGTTTAGCTGGAAAAACGAATCTGTCCCTTCCCCAGCAAGTCATGCAGGTGAATAATGCCCGCAAGAGTTCTATCCGCGTGGAGTACCGGCAGTACAGTAATGCCCTTTTCTTCCATAATATCCATTATTTCCGCAGCGCTTTGCTCTGGTTCCGCGTAGCGGGGTGAGTGTGTCATAAGCTCTGCAACCTGGCAATGTTCCAGAGGCTTCCTGGTATGGGTAGCAGAGAGCAGGGCGCGGCGGATATCTCCATCTGTGACAATGCCAAGCAGATGAGCAGACGCATCGGTTATTATGGCGGCTCCTAGTTTGCCCGTATCAAGTACAGTAAGAGTGGTAGCCATGTCTGCTGTGGCAGAGAGTATGGGCAGGTTCTGTGTGTGCATGACGTCTTTTACCAGGAGTCGCAGGCGTTGTCCAAGGGCCCCGCCGGGATGAAATTTTTTGAAATCGCCAGGGGTAAATTTTTTTATATCCATGAGGCAGACGGCAAGGGCGTCGCCCAAGGCCAAGGTGGCAGTGGTACTGCTGGTGGGGGCGAGATCCATCGGGCAGGCCTCCCGGGGAATACTACAGTTGATAACAGTATCGGCAAGGGCGCTCATCGGTGAGGTGAGGCCGGAAGTGAGGGCGATAATGTGAGGGCCAAGGCTGCGAAGTGCAGGCAAAATAGCGTTAAGTTCCGAACTTTTCCCGGAATAGGAAATGGCAATGACAACGTCATCACTGCGTACCGCGCCAAGGTCGCCATGAGCGCCTTCCACCGGGTGCAAAAAATAAGAGGGTGTGCCGGTAGATGAAAGGGTGGCGGCAATTTTACGTCCCACCAGCCAGGATTTACCTAACCCCGTTACCGCAACTCGGCCGGTGCAGGCAGCAAGCACTTGAACTGCTTCCGCAAAGGAGTTGCCAATATTGTCCCGCACCGCACGCAATGCGTCCAGTTCTATATCCAGTACATCTTTTCCGCGTGCTATCCACTGGCTGTTCATAAAATACTCGTTAAAAAAAGCTGAAAGTTAAGGATGAATTTGAGGAGGTTGCAAGAAAAGCTCGTGAAGCTGCTTTGGCAGGTATGCTGACAAGTGCCCGCGGAGCGCGTTATTCTATGGGTATTTCGCGTCTGTTGCCATTACTGCTAAACAAACACAATTGCGTAACAGTCTCATTTCAGGCAACCGCAAAGTGAAATTTTAAAAATTGTAAATGCGTATCAAAGTATCGCGTGGATGAACCAGTATTATTTGCACAACCTGTGCATGTGTCAAGAAATATGTTGAAAAAGACAGACAAAATGCATATGTAAAAAAGATAAATGTTGTCTTTACGTAAAGGAAGTTCGTTGCACAATGCAACGAACTCTGGCGATTGCGCAGCAAGCGCCCGCAAGCGGACAGCGCAGCGTGCCTTTCTTTCAAAATTCGTAGCGGATTTTGAAAGCTTGTTGGACAATTATGTCTTATTTTTAAGCAAGATAAAACTATACAATTTCTTATCCAGTGAAGATAAAGAGAAAGGCACGCGGCGCTGTTCGCTTGCGAGCACCTGCTACGCAATTGCCAGAGGCCATTGTGCAATGGCCTCTAATTGAGAATGGGTATAATGCGCAAAATAATCTGCGCAGCACCCTATAATTCCATTATTTCCTTTTCTTTTGCCTGGCATTTTTGATCAACCTTCGTAATGTAGGCATCAGTAAGTTTTTGAATTATATCTTGGGATTTTTTTATTTCATCTTCGCTGTGGGTTTTATCTTTTTCCAATTTCTTGAGGTGGTCGTTGGCATCTCTGCGGATATTGCGAATGGCAACCTTGCTTTCCTCGCCGTATTTACGAGAAATCTTTACCAGATCCTTACGGCGATCTTCCGTTAATGGGGGGATACCGATGCGGATAATTTTACCGTCATTCACGGGAGTAAGGCCAAGATCAGATTTAAGGATGGCCTTTTCCACAAGGGCGAAGGAACCACGATCCCAAGGCTGAATTGTAATGGTGCGACTGTCTGGGGTGGCAACAGAGGCAATCTGACTAATGGGGGTGGGGGTGCCGTAATAGTCTACCTTTACACCTTCCACCAATGAGGTTGACGCACGCCCTGTGCGTAACTTTCCAAACTCTTTGTCAAGGGACGCAAGGGCTTTATCCATGCGTTCTTCTGCATCACGTTTTACGGCGTCCATGTAAATCCTCCATGGTTTTCTCTTGGCTATATTTATTTCAGCGCATTATACATACGCTTCCGGGTTTGCACAAACGATGGTTCCCACAGGTTCGCCTGTTACCAGGCCCTTAATGCTGCCGCCAAACATGCTGCATACAATTATAGGAACATTATTTTCCATAGCAAGGGTAATTGCTGTGTAATCCATAACGCCTAACTGTTTTTGCAGTGCCTCATTGTAGGAAACGGAGCGATACTTTACAGCGTCAGGAAATTTTAATGGATCTTTATCGTAAACGCCATCGACTTTTGTTGCTTTAATAATGGCTTCGCATGAAAGTTCCATGCCGCGCAGAGCGGCGGCTGTATCGGTGGTGAAGTATGGGTTGCCCGTACCTGCTGCGCAAATAACCACGCGCCCCTTTTCCAGGTGCCGTTCCGCACGACGCCGAATGTACGGCTCGCATACTTCCTGCATGGTTATGGCAGAAAGAACTCGAGTGCTATGCCCTTGTTTTTCAAGAGCATCTTGCACTGCAACAGCATTCATGACCGTTGCAAGCATACCCATATAGTCCGCTGAGGATCTGTCCATCCCTTTGGCGGAAGAAGATAACCCGCGAAAAATATTGCCCCCACCAATGACAAGAGCAACCTGCAAGCCAAGCTTTACCACTTCTCCCACTTCGGCGCAAATCTTGGATACCGATTCAGGGTCAATTCCGAATTTATGTTCTCCTGCAAGGGCTTCCCCGCTTAATTTGAGAAGTACACGAGTATAATGAAGTTTTGTTGACATAAACGCTCCTTGCTAGTGTGAGGTAAGATGGATGATGATTAAAGCGTGCTCGCGCCACTCTCTGAGTGTGGTGTGCTTGTAGCGCTATCCGAGTGTGCCGTGTTTGCGCTAGAGCTTGGGTGTGTCGTGGCCGCGTCGGCACCTGCATGTGGCATAGTCGAGGGCGGGGTAAAGGGGGCTCCCCAACTTGCGTCAAGCGTGCGAATATATTTGAGAAAGGCATAAATAGCCCCATGCGCCGCCGCTAGAAACCCCGCCTTGCCGTCCAAAAATCCTTTTTTGAGAAAGTAGATGCGTAGAAAACGGGCGGCACCGTGCCCCAGGGCCGCAGCAATCCCCCCTCTTTTTCCAGCCTGCCGCATGGAACAGGCGCCTTGCTCCGCATAGGTGTTGAGCTTTTCAAGCTGGTGGAAAAAGCTGGTATAGGGATAATGAATAATCTCGTGATCCTGGCCGCCCTGGATACGCTCCTGTGGCCCTTGCGGGTGATACTCGATATGGGCCTTTTGGGAAAACTGCACATATCCTGTCCGAAAAACGCGGGGAACGTAATCGGGATGCCACCCTCCGTGTTTCATAAATCTGTCGAAATACCAGGAGGTTCTGCCTACAGCAAAGGCAACAGGCGCGTTGAGCTGAGGGGGAGTTTTTCCACAAAGCGCATCAGCCTTGCTAACGGCCTGTATAATCTGCGTTGCCAGTCCCGGGGGACATATTTCATCCTGGTCAAGGATAAAAAACCAGCGAGTCTGGACTATTGTATGAGCATAGGTGAACTGGGAGGCAAACCCTTGCCATGGCCGAAAAATAAAGGTCGCCCCATAATTCTTGGCAATAGCTTCTGTGGCGTCGGTACTGCCGGAATCCACAGCAAGGATGGCCGTGCAAAAAGAAAGGGAAGAAAAGCACTGGTGCGCAAGGCGCTCAGCATTACGGGTAAGAACTACCCCCGTGATACCGGGGGGAAGTTCCGGGACAAGGAGCTGCGAAGGTGTCGGGGGGGGGGGTAATATCTTGAGGGTCTTGCATGGCCTGCTATGCTTTGCGGGCATCTGTCGTGTGCCTGCTGAAATTTCAAAGCTAAATTTTTTAAAGGGAAGGACAGATGAAATCAGATAATGATTTTTTGGGCGAAGCTCCGCTTCCTCAAACCCCATCGGCAAAGGAGGTAACCTCCTTTCAATCTCTATTTGAGTCCACTGCACAATGGCTTCATTTACTCTATGTGCTATAAATGGCGGGGGAGCTAAAGCAGAGTCGTAACCATGTAATAGCTACTGCGTATTTTTAAGCACAGCAATATTAAGGGGTGCCCAATGCGCTATTGGAAGATGCGGCTTTGAGTTCCGAATGCGGGATTCAAAAGGGCCTCAATTCTGTGCTAGCCAAAGGCATATTTAATTTTCAACCGTGGGAGATGTGTTTCGCAACCTAAAAAAAGGCCTTGCATTTAGTTTATAAACGCAAGGCCTTAATTGCTAGGCTTCTGCTTCGCCAAGCTGGAAGCGAACAAATCGGGCAACGGTCAGTTCGTCACCAAGGGCCTTGCCTTGCTGGGCAACAAGCTCTTTTATGGTCACTTTATCATCACGGATATAAACCTGCTCAAGCAGGCAAACTTCCTGATAGAACTTTTGAATGCGCCCTTCAACAATTTTGTCTACGATATTCGCAGGCTTACCTTCGTCGAGGGTTTTTTGACGGAATACATCGCGCTCACGCTGGACAAGAGTGGGGTCAAGCGAGGCAGCGTCGAGGGCCACGGAATTGGCAGCCGTAATCTGCATGGCAAGATTTTTCGCCAGTTCAAGCAATTGCGGATTTTTCGCAGTTTCCGCTTTTTTGCAGCTCATTTCAACAAGAACGCCTATTTTACCATTGGTGTGGATATAGCAACCAATAACGCCTTGACCTTGCACTTGCATGCGGCAAAAACGCCCAATGGACATATTTTCACCAAGGGTTGCTATTTGCGAGTTCAGGCCGTCTCCCTCAAGGGCGAGAAGGGCAGCCGCATCAGCGGGATTTTTGTCAAATACCGTTGCAGCCACCTGCGCGGCAAAGCCCTGAAACTGGTCGCCGCGTGAAACAAAGTCTGTTTCGCACTTTACTTCCACAATAGCGACAATGGTATTGTCCGGGGCAAATTTGCTGCCTATCTGGCCCTCGGAAGTGGCGCGACCGGCTTTTTTGGCGGCCTTGGAAAGGCCCTTTTGGCGCAACCAGTCAATGGATGCTTCCATATTGCCGTCGTTTTCTTCCAGAGCCTTTTTGCAGTCCATCATGCCAACGCTGGTGCGTTCGCGCAGCTCTTTTACCATACCGGCGGTAATAGTAGCCATGGGAAACTCCTTATAAGAACATGCTGTCTGTCGTCGTTGGCAAAAGAGCGGGCTCTTTACAAAAACGGGCCGACAGCATTGTCACTGTTTATATCATGCAGAAAAAAATTCACGATGTGGGCTGCACGGAAGCCCCAGCCCCCGTGCAGCGGGAAAACTACGCTTCTTCTGTGGCAAAAGCTGCTTCCAGGGAGGAAGGAGCTGCGGATTTAGCAAAGGTTGCTTCCGCATCAGCAGCATTGCCGCCATCTTTACGCATGGCAGCACCTTCAAGGCAGGCTTCTGCCATAAAGGCCACAAAGAGCTTGATGGCGCGGATTGCGTCGTCGTTTCCTGGAATAATGTAGTCGATCACATCAGGGTCGCAGTTGGTATCTGTCACGGCAACAATGGGAATGCCAAGCTTGCGGCATTCCTGCACGGCAATTTCTTCGCGGTGCGGATCAATAATGAATGCAAGCTGGGGTAAGGTTTCCATATCTTTAATGCCGCCAAGCACGAGGGTATGCTTGTCAAATTCGCGCTGTAAAGTAAGGATTTCTTTTTTCTGGTAGCGATTTACGGTACCGTCAGCAAACATGCCTTCCAGCTTTTTCATGCGAACAATGCTTTTCTGGATGGTGGTGAAGTTTGTCAGAGTACCACCCATCCAGCGGTTGGCCACATAAAACTGCCCGGCGCGGGTTGCTTCCGCTGCAATGGCTTCCTGTGCCTGGCGCTTGGTGCCAATGAAAATAACGCGACCACCCTTGGCAACGGTATCGGCAACTTTATCGTGAGCTGTGCGGTACAGCTTCACAGTCTGCTGCAAGTCAATAATATGGATGCCGTTACGCGCCCCAAAGATATAGGGCTTCATTTTAGGATTCCAGCGACGGGTTTGGTGACCGAAATGCACGCCGGTTTCCAGCATTTGCTTCATGCTGACGTATGCCATGATAAACTCCAAAAGGGTTGTGCTTCCACCCGAATACGAAGATCCTTCAACCGCATGGACATCCATGCGGCACCCCGGATCAGATTCATAGGGTGTGCTTCATTATGGAACCGACAATTTTTAGCGGCATTTTACAGGAATGGCAAGGTTTTTTTTTGCGAATATCAAGCAAAAAGAGTTCACTGCATTGTGCAACGAACTCAAATAGAGGCCATTATATTTTGAGATTAACGATATTCCCTGCCCAGGGGTTATCATCATGGGGGCTGGATTCGAGAGTGGGGGGAGTTTCGGCCTCGGCAGGAGGCATATTTCTTTTGCCCTGCCGCTTTTCACGGCGCTCGCGGCGTTCTTCTGCTGCGCGGAGCTTAGCGCCTTCGGATTTGTGGGAGTCTTCCACTTCCGGTACAGCGTCCTGCTCTGCCTTAATTTCTCTGGCAGCTATTTCCTGCATGACCTGTTGCTGCACCTGAGGGTGATTCTGCGCCACTTCCACAACCTTTTCCATATGGCCCATCTGAACGAGGGGCAAGGCCACCGGATCGTGCTCCGGCTGATTCAAATAGAGCCCGGGAGCAGGTTTTTGAATGGTGGGAAGCGGCATCAGATCAGTAAGACTCACGGCGTACTCACAAAGTAATCCTCAATATATATTTCTGTAAGTTTACCAGAGGCCAGGTGCTCGTTGAGAACGCTGATAAGATCTTCCCGCAGCAGCTTCTCCTTGAGGGGGCTGTCGATGAGACTTACGGGACGATTGTACAGATAATAATAAAGAGAGTCACGAATGGTCAAGAGCTTTGCGCTGAACTCGGAAAAAAGCATAGGATCGTTGGTGGGAAGCGTGAGACGGCAGGTGAGGAAGCGCACTTCGCCATCTGTGCCCCGCTTTTCAACCCAAAAGGGGTCAAGTTTGTATAGGTGAGCAAAGGGAACAGGCGCAGCCAGCTCTGGAGGCGTGCTCGGTACAACAATACGCTGTGGCTCCACTACGGGGGCGGCGACAGGGGGTGGCGCAGGGGCCTTTGGGGGGGAAAGGAGAATGAAGACTATGGGTAAACTGATCAGGAGCACCACAAGGGCAAGAATACCCAGAAGGATAAATTTGCGTTGCTTGGGTGAAAAACGGCCAAGCTTTGATTCCACCAAGGCCAGCAGTTTTGCCTTGAGGGCTGCCAGTTTTCCTTTCAGGCCACTTGCCGGAGCTGCCTCTGCTGTTGCTGCCGGGCCATTTGTTTTTTCCGGCTCTGGTTCCGGCTCTGGTTCTTTTTCTTCTTCAAGAAAAGGCGCATCGTCAAGATCGAGTTCAACCTTGGCATTGCTGGGCTTTGGGGCTGGTGCTGGGTTTAAATCATCCTCTGACTCGACATCATCGTCAGGTGGTACAATAAAAAACATGGTGTTACCTTTTCACACATCAAGGAGGAAATCCCCAGAAAAGTCCGTCGCACAGCTATTTTGGAGCACTTTGCTGTGGTATACGCAAAATGCTCCAAAGTATTCTCAAGATATTACGGGAAAATCTTGTCGATTTTCTGCTTCATCACTTCTGCTGTGAAGGGCTTTACGATGTAGTTAGAAACCTTGGCTTGCACTGCCTCAATAATATTTTCCTGCTGTGCTTCTGCTGTAACCATAAGGAAGGGAAGATCTGCAAACTCTTCACTGCCGCGCACTTTGCGCAGCAAATCAATGCCGGTCATTTGAGGCATGTTCCAGTCGGAGATAATGAACTCAATTTTATCTTTATTCAGGGTTTCCCATGCGGTGGTGCCATCATCTGCTTCTACCACGTTGTTAAAACCAAGCTGACGCAATATATTTTTAATAATCCGCCTCATTGTGGAAAAATCGTCAACAACAAGAACGCGCATGTTAGGATTATAAGGCATGTAAGAACCCCTTTAAAGTATTTTATGATCAAATAAATCTAGGCAAACGGCATAGTAGAACAAAAAAATCCCGATTCAGCGAAGGGGGATGAAGGAGGGCACGCAACCAAAGATCTTTGTATCACAGGTCTTGAAGATCTCCGTGCCGGCCAATAAATTCTTTTCGCAAGCGCGCCAAGGCTTGTGTATGAAGTTGTGAAACGCGACCCTCAGTAATACCCATGACTTCCGCAGCTTCGCGCATGTTTAATTCATCGGTATAATAAAGTGATAATACCAACTTTTCGCGCGGTGTCAATTGCTCTATTAGCTCTGCCACTTTATCCACAAGCTCTTGAGCTGCGGTTTGGGCATAGGGTTCCTCGTCCTTGGCAAATTCAAGGGGCGAAAGGGATTCCTGAAGAAATTCAAGAGACAGGCAATATTGGTTTTGCAGCGCTTCCAGCCCTTCGCGCACCTTGCTTATATCCAGCCCTGTTTCTTCGGCTATGGCCTCTTCAGACGGAGATTGCCCAGTATCATGTTCCAGCTTGTGTATGGCTTCATCAAGCTCACGCACGCGCCGGCGCAATGCTCGAGGAAACCAGTCCAGCCGCCGCAGCTCGTCCAACATGGCGCCGCGGATTCTGTTCTCTGCATAGGTATCAAATTTGATTTCAAATTTTGGCTGGAATTTGGAAAAGGATTCCATGAGCCCAAGGGTGCCTGCCCCCACCAGATCAGAAAGCTCAATGCTGGGGGGAACCTTGGCCTTCATGCGCAGGGCGAGATATTTTACTTTCGGGGCATAGTGTTTGGCAATGGCGCTTTGTTGAGCAGGGGTAAAGTCCCCCCAGGCAATTTTGCCGGAGTCGAAAAGCTCCCAAGGGTGAGGGCTTTTACTGTCGGAAGAGCAATCGCTTCCAGAAGAACTTAATGTTGCCATCTAGGCTATTGGGAACATCCCACGTTTGCACTGTTTTTGCCAGCTCGCGAATACTGCTGGCTGCCGGCGTGTCCGGGGCATCCAGAACAAAAGGCTTCTGGTTGATGACTGCTTTACGCACGGCATTGTCACGCGGCATCATTCCGGCAAAATCCAGACTCACGCCTGACAAGAAGTGGTCACAGGCACGATAAAGCCGGCGAAACATTTCTTTTGCCGCTTTCATATCGGATACCATGTTTACAAAGATTTTGAAATCATGAATTTCGTGGTTTTGCTGCATCACTTTAATGAGAGCATAGGCATCGGTAAGAGAGGTGGGTTCAGGCGTGAGTACTACAATTCTTTGTTGCGCGGCTATATTGAAATAGAGCACATTGTCATTTATTCCGGCACCTGTGTCTACAATGAGGTAGTTTACAGTGTCTTCCAGCTCATCCATGGCTTCCAGCAAGCTTATTTTTTGGCCAGGCGTGAGAGAAAGCATTTCGCTGAGGCCGGACGAGGCAGGCAAAATATGAAACCCGTAGGGTGTTTCTGTAAGAACATCCGCAAGGGTTGCGCCCTCATGGAAGATATGAAAAAGATTATGCTGCGGCGTCATGCCAAGAGCAACATCCACATTGGCAAGCCCAAGGTCGGCATCCAGCAATACCACCCGTTTTCCCGCCTTTGCCAGGGCACAGGCAAGGTTGACCGATATATTGGTTTTGCCTACTCCCCCCTTGCCGGAGGTGAGAGAAATAACCAAAGGAAGGTCAGCATTCATAAAAGGGCTCCCAGGTTGCGGTGTGTCAAATATCCTCTTGTTCGTATTTGAAATGCAAATATTACGCCATTGAAGTACAGGAGTAGGACTTTGTGGCTATTGTAAACTTGCGTAATGCCCAGAAAGCACGAGAGTGTTTTAAAATTGCAAACACTCTTCTTGTGTTTCGTGGTGTATGAAATGCTTCGCATATATATTGAGAAATTACTAGAGAATAACTACACACTTCGTGGGAAGCCGCTTTGCGTTTGCCACGTAACTTCAAGGTGAAGTTGCTCTAGTCTAACCGATCAATAGCCTCTAGCGCGTTTTCTGGGCGTTATCAGCAGGCGCCGTGTGCGCCCCCCGCCCGTTTGCGAGACAAAGTGCGGATAAGGAGGGTGGGAGCTGAGGGAAGGACACGCCAAGGGGTTCCCCTCCCCCAATATTCATAAAACATTCAGGCTAGCCCGGCAGCTCGCGCTTGAACAAAAGCTTCCACAGCATATTTTGATGCGCGGAAACCAGAGAACTGCCAAGGCCTGCTCCAAAAGAAAGACAGGAAACCGGCAGACCCGTGCGCAAAGCCACGTTTACAATCTGCCCGTAGTGTTCGGTTTCATCCAGTTTTGTCCAAACCACACTCCCGGCACAGGGTACTGCATACCGGGCCGTAAGATCCTTCATGGCGGTGAGGCCATAGTACGGAGCAAGGGTGAGGTGGACAGCCACATCCTTTTCTCCAAGGCCGGAATCCGTCAAAAGACTTGCCAAAAATTTTCCACGAGAAAGACCAGGCAAGTCAATAAAAATGCGATCAAAGCGCTCTCTTTCCGCCATATTGACAGCGCCTACAAGCTCCATGGTGGTGGAAGCCTCTTTATATCCCAATTCTGAAAGCTCGCTGTAATGACGCAACAGCAGCCTGCCGTTACCCCGTCCTGCATCGGCATTAATCATACATATCCGCAAGGCCGGCTCCGCAGCTCGCAGGGCCAGGGCCATACGCACAGCAATGGATGTTTTACCGGAACCAAAAGGCCCCGCCAAAAGATGGATGGATTGCGTCCACTCCTGCGTTCCCCACGGCAAAACGTGTACGATCTCGCTAAGCCCCGTTAAAATGGATGCTGTGGCATCATCGCGTAACTTGGCGTATAGGGCCAGCAAGGCTTCGTCGTTTACACCCTCGCGCTGGATAAATTCCATGGCGAGACGCTGGCGAGTCGGCAATTTGTCGATGCCAAGGGCAGGCTTCATTAGGGCCATCAGATAATCTTTGATGGTAGACCATTCTTCCTGCCAGGTGGCTTGTCCATCCACAGCGCGCGGAAAAAGAGCGGCTTCACGCACAGCCATGCGTTCTTGCGAAACTACCTCTGTTGTATCGGTATAAGCGCGTTGGGTCATGGCTGAGGCCCGAGGCATAACGGGCTCTTTTTCTGGGGCCACCCAACCGCCGCCGTATTTACGCTCAAGGGCAGCAGTCATGGTCACAACGCCGTCTTCTTCGTTGGTATCCAAGATGACCGCGTCCGGGCCAAGTTCATCTTTTATCTGGGCCAGTACCGCAGAGGTACTGCGCGCGCTATATGTTTTTAATTGCATGGATGTTAGTCAATCCCCGCGTTGCCCACAGCAGTCAAACGAATATCGGTAGTAATTTCCGCCTGGGAGATTACCGGAACAGTTGGCAAGAAGCGCATGATAAGCTGCGCCAAATGGGGTCGAAGCATAGGAGAGCATAAAATCACAGGCTGACCATCGGTATTGACAGCTTTTTCCACAGCAAGGTTGATTTGCTGAATAAGGCGCTGGGCAATGCTTGGAGAAAGGGCAAGGAATACTCCGTTATCTGTTTGTCTAATGGCTTCTTGCAGGGTCTGTTCCGCTTTTGGCTCAAGGCTGATAATAGGCAACGCGCCATTGCTGTCTGTGTACGGCTTAATGATGGTTCGGGCAAGACGTTCACGCACGTATTCTGTGAGCATTTCTGAATTTTTTACTAAATATCCATGATCCGCGAGGGTTTCAACAATGGTCAGCAAATCTCGAATGGAAACATTTTCACGCAGCAGGTTCTGCAAAACTTTCTGTACTACACCAAGAGGAAGAATGCCCGGAACCAACTCTTCCACTGCCTTGGGAGCTGTTTTTGCCAGATTGTCCAAAAGGCCTTGCACTTCCTGACGACCCAAAAAGTCTGCCAGATGGCGCCGGAACACTTCTGTCAAATGGGTTGCTATCACTGTGGAAGGATCAACAACAGTATACCCCGCAAGCATGGCCTCCTCTTTTTGAGGATCGGGAATCCACACGGCAGGCAGGTTAAATGCCGGCTCGCGTGTTTCAATGCCCCGAATGGAATGCTTTGCATTACCAGGATCCATTGCCAGGAGGTGGTCTATCAGAATTTCCGCTGAAGCGACTTCATTGCCCTTGATAAGCAGAGTATATTGCCCCGGCTTCAATTGCAAGTTATCTCGCAAGTGGAGGGACGGTAAAATAACGCCCATATCCAGTGCGTACTGTCTGCGAATAGAGCGAATGCGTGACAAAAGATTGCCGTTCTGATTTTCATCCACAAGGGGCACAAGGCCGTACCCCACTTCCAGCTCAAGGGTATCCAAAGGCAGCAGAGCCTGCACTTCTTCAGGTGTGTCGAGGCCACCCTCCTTGGGCGATTGCTTGGAGCCAATCGAACCCGGCAGACCACCTTTGTTTCCGTCTTTCCCACCCGGCGCGTTCCCAGCCGCGAGTTCTGCATTGGCATCGCTGTTTTTTTTGCTCAGATGTGCCAAAAAACCAACAGCAAGACCCATGCCGATGAAGGGAAGGGTAGGCATGCCCGGAATCATGCCAAACAGGCAAAGCACCCCGGAAACCATGGCAAGCGCACGGGAGTTATGCGTCAATTGTCCGATAAATTCTTCACCCATCTTGGCTTCTGATGCGGCCCGTGACACAATAATACCGGCAGCAGTAGAGACAATAATGGAGGGTATGGTGGCCACAAGGCCATCACCAATGGTCAGCAAGGTATACGTTTTCAGGGCGTCCTGCCAGGGCATCCCCTTTTGAATTATCCCGATCAATACACCACCTATGATATTGATGAGGATAATGAACATACCCGCATTCACGTCCCCCTGTACAAACTTGCCGGCACCGTCCATAGCGCCGTAAAAATCCGCTTCTTTACGTATGTGGTGGCGGCGTTCCGTTGCTTCCGGTTCATCAATGAGGCCGGCGTTCAGGTCGGCTTCAATGGCCATTTGCTTGCCCGGCATAGCGTCAAGGGTAAAGCGTGCTGCCACTTCCGCGATACGTGTCGTGCCCGCAGTAATAACTATTTTGTTCAAAATAAACAAAATCATAAAGATAACAGCGCCAATAATATAACTGCCGCCTACCACAAATTCACCAAAAGATTGAATAACGTGGCCCGCAGCCCCTGTGCCTTTATCGCCATGCATAAGAATGAGTCGGGTAGATGCGACGTTCAGGGCAAGACGCAGCAGGGTACTCACCAGCAACAACGAAGGGAAAATGGAAAATTCCATGGGAGAGAGCAGAAACATGGAGGTAATAAGAATGAGCAGAGAAAGCGATATGGAAAGGCAAAGCATGAAGTCAAGGATAATGGTGGGCAATGGAACGAGCATGACCAGCAGAATGGTGACAACGCCACCTGCCAGCATAATGTCGCCTTGTTTAGCGAACTGCTCATAATTAATTTTGGGAAGGGCCTTGGGTGATGCCATAATATTGACGCCTCATGCAGTCGTTACTCTTGAATATACAAGTAACACTACAGTAAAATTATCAGAAAAACACACGGCACTATTGTGTAACGTGTTATTATCGTTTGATATCGCGCTTTGGGGGCCGTGTTTTCCAGATTTGCGCAAGCACAATGGCAACTGCCTGAAAAAGGTCTGCCGGTATAGTTTCCCCAACATCAGCCTGTTTATACAAAGCCCGTGCCAGTGAGACATTTTCACGGATGGGGATTTTATGTTCGCGGGCAACTTCCTTAATTTTCTCAGCAATCTTGTCCGCACCCATGGCAAGAATAAGAGGAGCGGGTGCTTCCAGGGGATCATAGCGCAAGGCCACAGCGATATGTGTCGGGTTTGTGACAATAACGTCAGCGCGTGGAACGTCCTGAATCATGCGGCGAGCCGACATCTGCATCATTTTCTGGCGCATCCGGTTTTTTACCATCGGGTCGCCTTCCTGCTGTTTGCGCTCGTCCTTCACCTCATCCTTGGTCATTTTCAAATTTTCATTATAGTCCCAGCGGCTATACCACCAGTCCACGGCGGCGATAATGCTCATGGGAATAAGCGCATACATAACCATGCGGTTGCCCACAGTCAGCAGGTAAATCGCCACTCCCGCAGCATCACTGTGGTAAAGGGAGAGTACATTGGGAATTTCTTTACGCAGCACAAGCCAAGGGGCAATGCCTATACAAATGGCCTGCAAAAGACTTTTCCCCAACCGGAAAAAGGTCTGCGGCGACATAAACATTCGCTTGACGCCATTCAGCAGGTTGAACTTTTCCAGCTTAAATTCAAAGACCTGCGTTGTCCACAGCTTCCCAACCTGGAGGCGTAAAATTCCATACACTGAAAAGGCAATCAAAAAAAGCAAGGGCAGAAGCATTTTAAGCACTTCCATAACCAGCCAGGTGCACATGGCAATAACATTGGCTTCGTTAGGCTCGAAGGTCAAAATCGCCTGCGAAAGAAAATGCGTAAAAAGAGCCGAAAGTTGTTCTGCTATATACATAAGCCAGAAGGAAAGGCCAACCACTCCCGCCAGGATAGTAATCGTTTTCGTCACTTCCTGGGATTTTGGGACATTCCCCTTCTGCCGTGCTTTATTGCGTCGCTTGGGAGTCGCCGCTTCTGTTTTGCTAGGATCTTTTGCCAAGGCCACCACTCCAGTGATAATTCATCAGGGGCGCTGCCCCTCGCCCGTATATTTCATAAAAAAACTGGGGGAGGGCACCCCAAGGGTTTGAAGCCCTTGAGTTTCCCTCCCCCAGACCCCCACCCTCTTGATCCACAATTGGTATGGAGTAAAGCCTGGGAAAAACATGGGTTAAGGGATTACTAAAGCATGAAAATTTGTAACAGCGCTGTATCCGTTCTATTATCCTGATGAAATACAACTTGAGGCCATTGCACAATGGCCTCTGGCAACTGCGTAGCAGGTGCTCGCAAGCGAACAGCGCAGCGTGCCTTTCTCTTTATCTTCACTGGATAAGAAAATGTATCGTTTTATCTTGCTGAAAAATAAGACATAATTTTCCAA
>JAVBJS010000065.1:0-4282 GCA_031546885.1 Desulfovibrio sp. | reverse complement strand
CCTTTAACTGCAAAAAATGGATGAATGCTGTGGTCAATGGAATATTTTTTGTCCTCGCAGCCCTTTTCGCAATCGTACGCCAAAAAGATGAGCTTCCTGGCGTACGGGCGTAAATCAGTTTTTCAGGATCGACTATCTAAGCATTATCCCGCACAACGAAGCCCTGCTCGCGCATGGCCTGATAGATGGCAAGGCTGGCCCAGGCGTCTGTTGCGGCGTACCGTATTTGCTTTGGCGAAAGTTCTTTGTTGCTCCAGTTGGAACAGCGCTCACCCTTTGAAATGCGTACCTGCAACAAGTGCCCGGCAAGACCGCGCAAGCTTTGCGTTGCAATGCCATTGGCCTTAGCAAGAGTACTCAGGTCAAAGACAGCATGGGGAGTGAAGGGGTAAAGTTTTTCCAAACAGCGCAGGTCATCCCGCACGGCAACACCTGTTTTTACGATGCGCTTGTCTTCAAAAATTGATGCCAGCAAGGCGTCAAAACGCACCCAGGCCAGATGAAAAAGAAAAACCGCATCCGGTATGGCTATTTGAATGAGGGAGGGTGGATAGCTTTTACCCTTGGCGAAACTGGGGCGTGTTTCGGTGTCAACACCAATAGCTGTGTGCTTTTTAATCTGTTCAACAGCGCATAGGCAGTCTTCTTGCGTTCGCACCAGCGAAACCTTTCCTTCATAATAAAAAAGGGGAAGGCTGTTGATCTCATCATTTAGTATGCGTGTAGTCATACAATCGCGCTCGTAACCTACTGACGTGGTATTTTTTAATAGAATCGCCGGAAGGTACGCTAAAGTAACAGGTATCGCAAGAGTAAGGTTTGTATTGCCACTCAAGTCCGGCCAAGTTACCAATTTTGCGACAGGAAAAAACTTTCCTTGACCGGCCCCTGTTTTAAAAATTATAGTGGTGCCAGCTTTACAGATTTTTGCATGTCAATCTATATACACCCGTTAGTAAGCACACATTATTCCTGCAATTCTCAAGGAGAAGTTCAATGCCTCGTATCGCACACAGCCCTTTTCGCCTCTGCCTGCTCGCCTTTCTTTGCGTGAGCACGTTTCTCGCGCTGACTTTTAGCGCAATGGTTTTTGCAGCCGAACCTGCTCCCCGTGCTGCTGCCAAGCCTGAAGTCGCTACAGGAAAAAGCTCTGACGCCAAACCTGCCGATGCGCTAAAGGCCATGGAAAGCGCTCCTGCTGCTGCGCAAACCACGGCGGCTCCTTCCGCTGCTGCCGCTCCGCCCGCCGCTCCGCAAAGCGCTGCCGGCATGTCCGCAGCCTCAGGCTCCATGCCGCCGCCTGTCGCCGCCCCCGTCCCCGCAGCTATGGCAAGCAATGCCGTGCGTGTTGCCGTGGAAGTGGAAGGTACAGATACCCTTGGAGCACGCCTCTCGTTCCAGCTTAAGGAGACCTTCAATTCAACCAGCCTTTTCAGCCTGACGGATGCGGAAACACCCAAGATATTGATTTTACTTACCACAGAATCTGAATTTGCTTCGCGGCCTGCTGTAGGTTCTGCCTACTGTGCCGTGTGGGTTTTTTATCAGGGGGCCAACACTTTCCCTCTGTATCTTGCGCGGGAAACGGGTACCTTCAGCGCTGAAGGCGTGAGCGATTTAACGCTCAAACTGGCGGAGCGCACTCGCGGAATTGCGGCAAAATACGCATACCTTCTCAATAAATAAGCGAAGACGAAAGCTACAAAAAAGCGTAATTATATCAAATTGAGTTCGTTGCACAATGCAATTAACCTATGCTGTCATCCTTTAAAAAGCATTACACCAAGAGAAGGCATACTTTTTATCGAATGATTTCAACGCAGAAGCTGCTTTGAAATAAAGGCACGCTGCGCTGCACGCTTGCGGGCACCTGCTGCGCAGTTGCCAGAGGCCATAGTGCAATGGCCTCAAATTACAATAGAAATTGAGACTTGCAAAAAATTACCCCCGGTACTGATGAGATTTGGGGAGGTAAAGCCTCCCCAAAAAAATTGTTACCCTGCTCCAGCGCCTGTTAATACCAATCAGCGACTTTCTCAAATTGAGTTCGTTGCACAATACATCGAACTCTGTTTAATCGTCCCTTAAAAAGTCCTTCAAAGGCCCTTAAGAACCAGATGCCAAGAGAAGACATAATTTTATTGAATGATTTCAAAGCAGAAGCTGCTTTGAAATAAAGGCACGCTGCGCTGCTCGCTTGCGAGCACCTGCTGTGCAATGGCCTCAAATTATAACCAGGATAGAATTATAAAGCATGGAACATCTGCTGCGCGAACTCTGCATTATTGCTCTGCTTTCCACAGCAGTAATTTTTGCGTGCCACAAGGTAAAGCTTCCTCCCATTGTGGGATTGCTTATAACAGGCGCGGTGTTTGGCCCCTTTGCCTTTGGGCTTGTGAAGGACGTAGCAACAGTAAACACGCTGGCAGAAGTCGGGGTTGTTTTTCTGCTCTTTTCCATTGGCCTTGAGCTCTCCATGGGTGAATTATTCCGCCTGCGAAAGCCCGTATTTGTGGGTGGAACGCTGCAAGTTTTTCTCACCATTGCTGTGTTTGGAATCATAGGCTATTTCATACGCGGCCTGACGGGGGGACAAGCTATTTTTGTGGGCTTTCTCATGGCCCTTTCCTCCACCGCCATTGTGCTGAAAATACTTCAGCAGCAAGCCCAGATGGAAAGCCCCATTGGCCGCATCTGCCTTTCCATCCTCATCTATCAGGATCTCATCATTGTTCCCATGATGCTCGCCATCCCTTTTCTGGCTGGCGAAACAAAGATGGATGGCACCTCCCTTGCCCTCACGGCAGTGCGCACCCTTGGCATTATTACAGGCATTTTCTTTCTTGCGCGTAAAGCCGTGCCCTGGCTTTTACAACGGGTTATCCGCACCAAAAGCCGTGAACTTTTTTTGATAGTTACCCTTGGAATCTGCCTTGGTACAGCCTACATAACGGCAGAACTTGGACTTTCTCTTTCCCTTGGCGCCTTTATGGCAGGCCTTGTCATGGCGGAGTCGGAATACAGCAACACGGCCCTTGAGGGAATTTTACCTTTTCGAGACGTATTCACCAGCGTATTTTTTATTTCCGTCGGCATGCTTTTGGACATGCAATTTTTTCTTTCAAATTTAGGCCTTGTACTCCTGCTCACCTTTATTGTTATCAGTATTAAAGCCATTGTTCTCGGCCTAACCACATGCAGCTTAAACTATCCGTTACGGCCTGCCATTGTGGTGGGCCTTTCCCTCTGTCAGGTTGGGGAGTTTTCCTTTGTTTTGGCAAAAACCGGCCTTGATTACAAATTGCTTTCCACGCCTCAATATCAAATTTTTCTCGCTGCCAGCATCCTAACTATGGCCGCAACGCCTTTTCTTATGAGTATCGCCCCGCGTCTTGCGGAAAAAATAGGAATTCAGCCTCGCCAGGATTCTGACACAGACAAAAATCCCCACGATTCGCCCCCTGCCGATCACTTAATAATTCTTGGTTATGGTGTTGGCGGTAAACTTCTCGCCCGTGCCGCTCGAATGGCAGGAATCCACTACGTTATCCTGGAAATGAATCCAGATACGGTTCGGCATTTTGCCGCAGAAGGAGAGCCTATATTTCACGGGGATGCCATTCACCCGGCGGTGCTCGATCACCTTGGCATTCGCACTGCCCGTGTCCTGGCTGTTGTCATCTCTGATCCCGCAGCCGTTCGCGGCGTTACAGAAATAGCCCGGCATCTCAACCCTACCCTGCATATTCTCGTGCGAACCCGTTTTCTCGGAGAGGTGAACGCCCTGAAAGAGCTGGGAGCCAGTGACGTTATTCCAGAAGAATTTGAAACCGCCATTGAGATTTTCATTCGCGTTCTCACCACATATCTTGTGCCGCGTAACGACATAGAAACCTTTACTCACGAAGTACGCGCTGAAAATTATGACATGTTACGCAAAGTGGAGATTCCCGGGGAATCCATTGCCGCCCTGCAAAAGCATATGCCTGATCTGGCTGTTTCCGTCTTCACCCTTGCTCCCAATGCTCCTTTGGACGGCATAACCTTTCAGGAAGCGAACCTACGCCAAAAAGCAAACATAACTGTGGTCGCTGTGCAGCGCTCTGGTGAAGTCTTCGCTCACCCCGGTGGTGACTTTCGCTTACGCGCAAACGATACCGTATACGTCTTTTCCTCACCCAAAGAAGCCCGCATCGCCGAGCCCCTCTTTCGGGGGTGATAGAGGAGAATACTGGGGGGCGGGAACCCCAAGGGGCTGAACCCCTTGAGTTTCCCGCCCCCC
>JAVBJS010000076.1:0-14245 GCA_031546885.1 Desulfovibrio sp. | reverse complement strand
CCCCCCCCACTTTCCTCATCTTCCAAACCTTAAAAGAAAATTACACAAGCAAAAGGGTATACGTCCAACTTTGCTATTTATAATACCCCTCACAATGTAAAATAATTCGTTATACATTGTTATTTGACTTTTAATTCCCGTCAACGGCCTGCATCGGCCTTATTAAGGGACGACTACTTAGGGTGCATTATGTTCGGAATAGATGGGCCTGAATTTCTCATTATCATGCTGGTCGCTGTTCTTGTCCTTGGCCCGGAACACCTGCCCAAACTCATGCGTACCTTCGGCAAGATAACTGCCGACTTTCGCCGCATGAGTACCGACTTTCAACGCACCCTCAACCTGGAAGCCCACCAGGAAGAATTTAAAAAGCAACAGGAAATGCTGGTAACGCAGCATCCCCCAAAAGCTAAGAAAAAGAAAAAAGCACCCGAAGCCGCTGAACAACAAGAGCAAAGCACCCCCGAAGCCCCAGCCCCAGCGGTCTCAGCCGCTGGCGTGGCCGAGACCGCTAGCGTGGCTGAGGCCGCAAGCACGGACGAGCCCACAAACTCAGCGCATACCTTTGCCACGGCCCTCTCTACAGCCATTTCGCAACCCGCTGAAGCAACACAGACTCTAGAAACAGTGCATACTGGTGAAGCAGTACAAACTGCGGAGGCAACGTCACCTGCGGAGGCTGCACAGCCTGTGCAAGCGCAGTCCCCATCCACCGAACACAGTACGGATAAAACCTCACAGCGCCAGGGCGGTACTGCATGAGCAGCCGCGACACAGACGCCCCAAAACCACCACTCCCCCCTCACCAGGAAACGCTTGTTCCTGCGGAAAGTGAGCCCCAGCCTGAACCCGTGGGAGGCATCCACTCCGATGTTTCAACAGACGCAATCGCCGATATTGCCTCTGACCCCACAAATTCAACCGTCGTTGACTCTGAAGTGACAACTCCAGCCAACGCCGTTGATTCCGATGATGCCACACAGGTTGACACCACCACGGATGCTGAGATTACTGCAGCCATTGACGCTGACGCAGCCATCCAGGCAAGTGCTACCTCTATTGCCAAATCGGAAACATCCCCGCCAACAGACGCTGAGGAAGAAGAAGACGAAGAAGAGGATGAGGAAGAAGAAGTAGCGAAAGAAGATAGCCCCATGACGTTGCGGGATCACCTGCGGGAATTGCGCAAGCGTTTATTTTACTGTTTCATCATTATTTTTCTGGGCTTCTTTGCGTGTTATCATTTTTCCCAGTATCTCTTTGAATTTCTCATGACCCCTCTGGTGAATTCCCTTCCCGAGGGAGGGAAAAAGCTTATGTACAAAGCACCTGCCGAGGCTTTCCTTGGCTACATGAGGGTTGCCTTTGTCTGCAGTATGTTTGCCACAAGTCCGCTGAGTTTTTATCAGATATGGGCCTTTATAGCGCCAGGGCTGCACAAGGAAGAAAAAATTTACCTGCTTCCTCTTGCATTTTTCTCCGCTTTTTTCTTTGTTGCGGGCGCCGCTTTTTGTTATTACCTCGCCTTTCCTTTTATTTTTGACTTCCTCATGAGTTTCAATTCGTCCATGCTTGAATCGCGCCCGACTGTAGATGATAGTTTAAGCTTTGTATTACGCCTCATTGTAGCCTTTGGCTGTATTTTTGAAATGCCGCTTTTCGCCTTTTTTCTTGCGCGCATTGGCATTGTTACCGCTGCCTGGATGCGCAAGGTACGACGTTACGCCATCCTTGCCAGTTTCATCGTTGCCGCCATTTTGAGTCCCCCGGAGGTCACATCCATGCTGCTCATGGCTGTGCCGCTCATGCTTTTATATGAGTTCAGCATCCTGGTGGCAGCAATATTTGGCAAAAAATCTCCCCCTGCAGAACCTGAGGAAGATGCCGATACAGAAGACAGCGCGCCCGCCTAATTTTTAGCCAGAAGGAAACACATAATGCTCCCAACCTCGCGCACAGCCACTATAACGCGGCAAACACGCGAAACGGATATCACGCTTACCCTTAACCTTGACGGAGCTGGGGAAGTCGCGGTGGCTACAGGCTTTGGCATGGCTGATCACATGATTACGCTCATGGCCTTTTGGGCGGGCTTCGACCTCACCCTCTCCTGCAAAGGTGATTTACATATCGACGCTCACCATACCGTTGAAGATGTGGGTTTG
Source organism: Desulfovibrio sp. (assembly GCA_031546885.1). Taxonomy (GTDB): domain Bacteria; phylum Desulfobacterota; class Desulfovibrionia; order Desulfovibrionales; family Desulfovibrionaceae; genus Frigididesulfovibrio. The sequence continues at coordinate 12,080 of JAVBJS010000076.1, read as the reverse complement.
TGCCTTGGCCAGGCCATTCATGAGGCACTGCTTGACCGAAAAGGCATAGCCCGCACCGGGGCAGCCAAAGTGCCTATGGATGAAGCCCTGGCGGACATATGCATTGATCTGTCCGGGAGAGCCTACCTCGTTATGCGCGGGCAAGAGCTGCTGCCGCCAATCATTGCCGGAGAGGAAAGCGATCTCTGGCGTGAATTTTTTAAGGCCTTGGCAACCACGGCAAAAGCGAATATACATTGTACGTTTTTATATGGGAAAAATGGCCATCACTTACTGGAATCAGCCTGTAAAGGTCTTGGCCTCGCTTTCCGACAGGCTGTTCAGCAAAATAGAACAAGAATCCTCAGCACAAAAGGGAGTATCGATTAATGCGTACTACAACCCACCTCTGTCTTGCCATCGCAGCCGTCCTGGTTTTTGCCCTGGCTGCCTGTACTACTCCCAAGCAACCCCCGCTGCCCGTTGGCGCTCTTAAACTGGGTGTTGCCCCATTCACTCAACCCAGAACAAATTCCGACATGCTTGCAGGATACCTGCCGGACAAGGTAGCCCATGTTGACCAGCAGGTATTAAGCAACCTTGATACCGATCTGGCTCAAGTATTACGCGCCACTTCGCAAAATACCTTTCTCGGCAGCGAAAATGCCCAGCGCTGCATTCACAACCTGAGCGCTACCAACCACCCATCCGCCCTGCGCAAGTGGTCTGCTGTCGGCCGCTGCATGGGTGTTGATCTGCTTGTTGTTCCTCAGCTCATCGACTGGCGTGAACGTGACGGTGGAGAAGTAGGCGTTGCCAAAGCTGCCATGGTCATAACAGATACCTTTGTGCTGGATGTGAATAATGAATCACTTATTTCACGCTCTCGCTATGATGAAACACAAACGGCCCTCACGGACAACCTTCTGGATTCCCAAAAGTTCTTCAAGCGCGGCGGCAAATGGGTGAGCGCACGGGAGCTTGCTCGTGAAGGTATGGAAAAAGCCCTGCGAGACCTTGGCCTGTGATTATTTTCCCCGCAGTAGATATTAAAGACGGACAATGCGTTCGCCTTAAAAAGGGCAAAGCCGATGAATCCACCGTATTTTCCAAAGATCCGGTGGAAGCGGCGTTGCATTGGCAAGAACAGGGGGCGCAATGGCTGCACCTTGTGGATCTTGACGGGGCCTTTGCCGGAGCTCCTGTCAATCTCCCCCTCATCACCCGTATGTGCGCCGCCCTCTCCATTCCCATTCAGATGGGAGGAGGCATTCGCACTCTGGCAACAGCACAGGCCTATCGCGATGCAGGTATCACCCGCCTCATCATCGGCACCCTTGCCCTGGACGATCCGGCCTCCTTTGAGGCCATGACCAAGGCTCTGCCCGGCTGTATCGGCGTTTCTCTTGATACCGAGGGTGGCAAGCTGAAAACCAAGGGTTGGGTGGCAGATTCCGGGTTGACCATTGACGCTGTTCTGCCCCGCCTGCACGATCAGGGAGCCGCCTTTATCATCCATACAGATATTGATAGAGACGGCATGCAAACTGGCGTCAACCTTCCTCTTTTGACCGCCCTGGCCAAAACAAGCCCCATGCCTGTTATTGCCGCTGGTGGTGTTGCCACACTCGCAGATATAAAGGCCCTCTACCCTCTCTCGCGAGAGAGCAACCTGCAAGGGGCCATTACCGGACGCGCCATTTACGAAGGAACCCTGAATATAGCAGAAGCCATGCGCTGGATACAGGCGCAATAAAAAAACATTGCTACTTTCAGCATCAACGAGTAATGAAGCGGTTGCACACAAAAGCGCAAAGAGCGCACGTACACACATTGCTATTTTGGGGAGGTTTCATGTTCTGGACTACAGTTGCACACGCAATGGGGCAAGCACCCGCCCAAGGCACAGAAGGCCCGGGAGCTTTTCTTTCAATTTTTCCCTTTGTTGTAATTTTCGCTATTTTCTATTTTCTGCTCATTCGGCCCCAGCAAAAGCGGGCCAAGGAGCATCAGGCCATGCTGGCCTCCCTGCAAGTGGGCGATCAAATCATCACCAATGGTGGCCTCTATGGGCGCATTACTGAAATAAACAACGAGACAGCCGTTATTGACCTTGGCGATTCCAAGGTAACCATTGGTCGTGCTTTCATTGCTGCTGCTCCAGCCCTCCAGGCTCTTGCTGCCAAGCAGAAAAAGGAACCCACCAAAAAAGATGGAAAATAAGACTCACAATGAGACTCTAAAGGCAGCAGTTAGTTCGCTGTTTTTTTAGATTTTCCAATCTTAACTTGAGGCCATTGCACAATGGCCTCTGGCGCTTGCTGTGTAATCGCCAGAATTCGTTGCATTGTGCACCGAACTCAACTTGGAAATATGACTCGCGTTGATCTAAGGCCTCCCTTACTCAACGCGAGAATCTTGCTAACCGGGTTCCGTGCTGCCCGCTTTTACACGCCACAAATGCTCTGGTGAATACCCGTGCAGAGTGTCGTTTTATTGATATTGCAGGCAACACAATACACTATTGCAAATTTAATTGCTCTAATAGCCTGACACGAGATAAAAAATATGTTTAAAGGACTCTTATGAAACAGGGTTTATTTTGGCGCATACCAGTGGCTGTCATTGTTATTTTCATTTCCATTCTTTATGTTTTGCCGAGTATGCTCACAAAACCGGGTGATGGCGGTAAAAGTACACTCCAGCGGTTTCTCCCCGATGCCCACATTAATCTTGGCCTTGATCTTATGGGGGGCATTCACTTAACGCTTGGCGTTGAGGTGGACACCGCCATAAAGAACGCCCTGACACAAATGGGCCGGGATGTTATGAATGCCGCCAATGCTGAAGGCCTGCTCATGACTCGGCCTCGGCTTTTGCCGAACGATACCCTGGAATGTGTTTTGACATTGCCGGCAAAAAAGGCTGCCTTTGAAGAACTCATGGCGAAGTCTTTTCCCCAGCTATCTTTTGGTGCCGCCCAAACTGTAGGCGAGGGAAACCTGCAATATATCGCCTCTCTCCAGCCCAGCGCACGCAAAAACATGGAGAACCAAGCTCTTGAGCAAGCTCTTACCACTATCCGCAACCGCATAGACCAGTTTGGCGTTGCCGAGCCCGACATCCGCAAACAGCAGGATGGGCGCATCATGATTCAGCTTCCTGGTCTGGAAAGCAGCGAACGCGCCATTAATATTATCGGGCAGACGGCTCACCTTGAGTTTCGCGCTGTGCGAGAAGGCTTGGCAGGCAGAACTGTTCCTCCTCCTGGAGTGGAATTTCTCCCCTATTTTGAGAGAAACAAAGAAAATCAAGATACGGAATCACGCATTGCTGTTGAAAAAGAAGCGGTTCTCACAGGCGACCGCGTGAGCAATGCTGTGGCCCGCTTTGACAATGAGCGTAATTCCTATTCAGTAGCAATATCCTTTGACCGGCGTGGGGCGGATCAATTTGCCCGTTTTACCCGCGACAACATCGGCAAACGTCTTGCCATTGTGCTGGATAACCGGGTTCACTCCGCCCCCGTCATTCAGGCGGAAATTCTTGGTGATGCCAGCATCACCGGCAATTTTAGCGCTGAGGCGGCAAATGACCTTGCTGTGGTGCTGCGAGCCGGCTCCCTCCCCGCCCCCGTTAAAATACTGGAAGAATCTTCTATTGGCCCAACCCTTGGGCAAGAGTCCATCAACATGGGAATAACGGCAGCCCTCATCGGCGGCGTGTTAATCATGATATTCATGCTCGTCTACTACGGCGTATCCGGGCTCATAGCCAACGTAATGCTTATCCTGGATGTATTGCTCATTTTGGCGGGCCTTGCCGCCTTTGGCGCAACCCTCACCCTACCAGGCATAGCCGGCATTACTCTGACCCTTGGCATGGCAGTTGACGCCAACGTACTGATTTTTGAGCGTATTCGTGAAGAACTGAATCATGGCCTTTCGTCCGTAATGGCTATAGAGCTTGGTTTTTCCCGCGCCATACTTGCCATTACCGACTCAAACCTCACTATGATCATTGCCTCAGTCATTCTTTACCAGTTTGGTACAGGCCCCATTCGCGGGTTTGCAGTTACCCTGACCCTTGGTATTATCGCCTCCATGTTTACAGCTATTTTCGTTTCCCGCATTGTCTTTAACTTCTGGATTACCAAGCCAGAACAAAAAATTAGTATCTAGGGAAACGCTGATTGCTTTGTGTAACGACTTTTTGGAGGGGCTTCACCCCCTCCAAACCTCCCTGCCAAAGGCGGGGAAAGTCTTTGGAAAACACGCATTGTTTCAGTATATTAAATCAGCTTTCCTTAGTACCGTTCCTGATTACTTGAATTGACTTGGCGGATGCATAGCTGACACCCGCAGAGTGTGTTAATTTGAGAGTTGCTGTAAAATACAACGCAGCGCGTTGTTATCATATTGTAATTTCATTATGTTGACGGAGTAATATATGGGTTTGCACCTTATTCCTAACAATCTTAATATTGACTTTGTAGGATTTCGCAAAATTTCCTACATTCTATCTGTTCTGCTCATTCTTATCGGTGCCATCTCCTTTATTGCCAAGGGGGGGCCACGTTACGGAGTCGACTTTTCAGGCGGAGCCACAGTACAAATCAAGTTTGAAAAACCTGTTTCGGATGAAGTACTCAAAAAATCCTTGGAAAACTCCGGTTTGCCCGGTCTCATGATCCAGCAATACGGCAGCGATGGCACAGGCTTTCAATTGCGCATTTCAACGGTTGAGGAAACCTCCACAGGTATCAATGCCGCCGTTAAAAACGCTTTGACCACCCATTTTAAAGATGTTCCCTTTGAAATTCAGCACCTTAAAATGGTAGGGCCAAAAGTAGGGGCAGACTTGCGTGCCAAAGCTCTTGAGGCTATGTATTTTGCCATTCTCATCACAGCCATTTATATTTCAGGCCGATTTGAGTACCGCTGGCTGGCAGCCGCCTGCATTGCTGTTACACTCGTTGGAAGCATGTATGTACTTGAGCACTTTCTGGGGGTTGGCAAAGAATACTTGGTCGTTCTTGCTCTCATCCTTACCATAGCCCTGTGTTGGAAATTCAAGCTTATTTTTGCTCTGGGGGCCATTGCCTCCATCCTTCACGATGTGCTCATATGTGTGGGGCTGTTCTCGCTGCTTGACAAAGAGTTCGACCTCACCATCATCGCCGCCCTGCTTACCGTTGTGGGTTATTCGCTCAACGATACAGTCATTGTCTATGACCGCATCCGGGAGAACCTGCGCACCAATGTAGACACGCCTCTTTCCGTCATTGTCAATAGAAGTATCAACCAAACCATGTCCCGCACCATCCTCACATCCGGTACAACTCTGCTTGTTATCACTGCTCTGCTCATCTGGGGTGGTGGAATCATCCATGATTTTGCCTTGCTCATGTTCCTTGGGGTATTCATTGGCACAGCCTCCTCCATGTTTGTCGCAAGCCCCATCCTGCTTGCCTTTGGAGATACCGTTCTCAGCCATGCCCACCGCCATGAAGACAAGCGCGAGCGAGATACGGATGGTCGTATTGCTCCACAAGTGTAATCAAATAGCATTGTTATGGCTATTTTGCCTATCACTACATCCTCTTCAATTATATCCTGATGACGCGCATACTCTAAAAAGAATAGGCGCATAGTGGTGAAAAAAAACCAACCAGGATAGTCGAACACAGCAAAAAGACGTAGGAACACAAATGTCCCTACGTCTTTTTGCAAATTGAAATCAGCGTGTAACGGTCTTAGCCCATCATTAATCGACGGCGCGCATAAGAAAGGTAAGGTTCCCTCCAGAGCGCTCTCATCCCACTAAACTTTATAATCTAATCCGGCATAAAAACTCGTCGATTCTTCGGCTCCTTCGGATGCCCCCCCAAAGCCCACCATCATGGAAGAAAAGTTCATACCGGCATCCATGGCACTGCTCATAAAGAGATCAACAGCGCTCGCCTGAATGCTGGCTTTCGTATCTGCAAGACCTCTCCACTGCGCTGAAGCTGGGCTCGATTTTGCGCGCTCCAAATTGGCGAGAGCTTGAATATATCCAAACTGCTCGCACACAGCGGGATTTTTTGCAAGATAGGTTTCTACCATTTCCTTCACTATGGGGTGCTTTGCTTCCACAGCAATGGTACCCTCTGGCGACATGGTCAAAGAAAAATCTTCCGCAGTGGGTACACCTCTGGAAGTGAGTTCTTTGCGCACATTCGCAGTGAATTGTTTCTCAAGTTCTGCCTGGTATTCTTTGATCTTGCTAAATGTAAGAGGGCCATCAACCTTGCCTGCCAGATCTGCAATAGCTTTTCTCAGTGCAGCTTGCCCATGAGCTGAATTAACCCCTTGGCCATAGGCAGATTTTGCCTTACGCGCAGTGCTTTGCCCAAAGGACGAAGTAGCAGCCGCTCCTGAGCCTGAAACAGCATTGCCGGAAAATTCAGAAGAAGCATTTGCCTGTGCCGCAGCGGTTTCTTCCTCTAATATATCAACAAGCGATACGGTTGCACCATATCCGGAAATTGCATTTGCCATACTTCCCTCCAGAAGATTAAACATAAAGCTTGTTATACAACAAACTCCGGCGATTATGCCGCAAGCGCCCGCAAAAACGCATGTGGCGTATTTTTTTCAAAATCTGCTTCAATTATTGGCAATATAGTCCAAGACTCAAGCCATTACACAGCTAAGTGATCCGATATAGAGACCCTGTACAGCCTTTCGCGGCTGCGCAAAGCGATACTCATCGCAACCAAATAAGTGTAACATTATGTAATCCCCGGGGAAAAAAATACCTACGCCCTGGCTTTGCATAGAGCGTGCCAAGCAACATTTATAACGCAAAAATATTCCCCCATTGCGACATATAGACTTGTAGCAGGGTGCGTGCTATAGGCTATTTTCCTATGCTTTCAAAAGTACCCAAATACCATGACAAGGCGGCACACCGGGTTCATGACACATACCCAAGATACAACACTCAGCTTTGACAATGCCGATATTGCAAAGGCTTTGTTTGGTGTGCAGAACGCACATCTGGCCCAACTGGCAAATATTTCCACCTTACGTCTTGCCACACGCGGAGCAAGTGTTACTATTCTTGGTGAAGAGAAAGCGCGATTGCGCATGGCTAATCTCTTGTCCCAGCTTTATGGAGTACTCCAGTCCGGTACCCCGCTAACTTTGCAGGATATCGAACGTGCCTATACAACCCTTGAAAAAGCCCCTACCATAAATCTCCAAAGCCTGTTTCAAGATGCGGTTTTTGTCGCCTCACCCAAAAAAACCATTGTTCCCAAAACACCCAACCAGCGCGCTTACGTCATGGCCTTACGTACTGTGGACATGACTCTGGCTGTTGGCCCCGCTGGTACAGGAAAAACCTACCTGGCAGTGGCTATGGCCCTTTCCATGCTGCTTTCCAAAAAAGTAAAGCGCATAATTCTTGCGCGCCCTGCTGTAGAAGCAGGTGAAAAACTTGGTTTTTTACCGGGAGATATGGCCCAAAAAGTTAATCCATACCTTCGTCCTCTGTATGACGCCCTGCACGACATGCTGGATGCGGAGCGTGTTACACAAATGATGGAAACCGGTATCATTGAAATAGCCCCCCTTGCTTTTATGCGTGGGCGCACACTTAATGATGCCTTTGTCATTCTGGATGAAGCGCAAAACACCACCATTGAACAAATGAAAATGTTTGTAACGCGCATGGGATTTGGCTCTCACATGGCCATAACAGGCGATATTACACAGATAGATCTGCCGCAAGATAACGGCAAAACTCGCTCAGGCCTTGTACATGCCCTGGGAATACTGAAAAATATTGAAGGTATTCACACTCAATTTTTTACCGAAGAAGACGTTATCCGCCATCCACTGGTGGGACGCATTATACGCGCTTATGACCAGCCAACCAAAACACATTCCTGACAAAGTGCGCTCTCCGTGGCATGCAACCACGCAGCGCCTTTCACTACATTTTCCTGGTAAAGGGTTTATAGTCCTTGTTTTTGTGATTATTGCGCTTTCCGCGCTTTCCAGCAGTGATTTTTCCACGGAAAAACCCATTGTTGTGGCTGGGGAAATCGCCCCCGTGGACATTACGGCAGACCGATCCTTTCTCTTTGAAGACACAAAAGCAACACAAGCAAAAATTGAGCAAACTCGCCAAATTCAACCTCTTGTTTGCGACCTTACCCTAACGCCCCTTGATATACTGCATAAGCAGATTCAAGAACTCATCATTTCTATTAATAATGCGGAATCCTTTGCAGAAAAGGAAGCGGTTCGCCAAACCCTATCCCATGAACTTGGGGAAGAAATTCCCATTTCCATGGTTAATGCCATGAACACGGAAGAAGTGCAGGAGATTATCACCCAGCAACTGCTTCCGTATGTGCAGCAACGCCTTGCCCTTGGTGTTCTGCAAGATATGCGCAGTGTGCTTCCCTACAAAAACGGCATCATCATCAGAAATCTTGCCACAACCGAAGAAAGCCTGCACCCCGATACACAAGCCCTCTCCGACCTGAAAAGCTTCCAGGCACAGCTTTCGCAAAAAATAAAATCCCTGAACCTCCCGGCGCAGGGAAAACGCTCACTGGGGCAGCTTTTTGCCGGGCTTGTCCGCCCAACGCTCATTCCCAATTACGAGGCAACCACCACACGCGCCGCTGCAGTGGAAGAAGCGCTTGAGCCCGTTCTGCTTCGCATTCAAAAAGGTGAACTGCTGGCACGGCAAGGAGAAAAAATTTCACAAGAGCAGCATCTCAAGATACAGACTCTGTGGAATCAAAAAGCAGAACCCTTTCACATCAGCTTATTTATAGGCTCATCACTCTGCGGGCTTTTACTGGCCTGCGGGCTTCTGTTTTCACCCAGCGGAAAACCAGCTTCGCCCATGAGCAACCGCGATCATATCTTTATCAGCTTACTTCTTATTATTTTTTCACTCATTGCCAAGGGGCTGTCATCGCTTGGTACGCAACTCAGCATAACCTCCATCACCTTTTCCTCTGAGAGCCTTGCCTTTGGCGTACCCATTGCCGGAGCAGCCGCCCTTGCCGCCCTTATCTTTTCCACACGTCGCTATCTTGTAACGGGTATCCTGCTGGCCTTTTTCTGCACAACCATGAGCAAAGGCGGTCTTGGTCTTTTTCTGTATTACTTTCTCAGCGCCATGTGGAGCACCTGGCTGACGGCAAGAACCCAAACCCGCCAAGAAGTCGTGTGGTCTGTACTGCCCCTCATTTTGGGACTGTATTTCATGTGGGCTGGCGCTACATGCTTGCAAGGTGGCGCCCACACTCGTTTTTTTGCAGAATCCATGGCTGTGGCCACCGGCGCAATTTTTTCCATGCTCCTCACCTTTGCCCTTGCCCCCGTGGTTGAAATGGTTTTTGGCTATACAACGCGCTTTCGGCTTATGGAGCTGCTCAACCTTGAGCAGCCCATCCTACGCGAACTGATGCTTAACGCACCCGGCACCTACCACCATTCTCTTATTGTTTCCAATATGGTGGAGGCAGGTGCAAAGGCTATTGGAGCCCATAGCCTTTTGTGCAAAGTGGCCGCGCTCTATCATGACATTGGAAAGATATCTAAATCTGGATATTTCATAGAAAATCAACTTACAGACGATAACCCGCATAATAAACTCACACCCTCCATGAGCGCGCTCATCCTCATCGCCCACACAAAACAGGGGGCAGAGCTTGGACGGCAGCATCGCCTTGGTACAGAAGTCTCTGATATTATTCGTCAACATCACGGTAGAGGTGTTATTCGTTATTTTTACCAAAAAGCCTTACAACAAACAGATACCATACCCCCTAAAATTGAAGACTTCTGCTACCCCGGCCCAAAGCCACAAAGCAAAGAGGCGGCTATTGTTCTGCTGGCAGACGCCGTAGAGGCTTCCAGCCGTACCCTGACCGACCCCACTCCGCATCGGCTTAAGCTTCATATTGACGGCATCATGCGCGATATTCATTCTGAAGGCCAACTGGACGAATCAGAAATAACATTTCGTGATATTGGTAAACTTTCCGAAAGTTTCTTGCGTATTTTACTCGGTATCTTTCACCATCGCATTCCCTATCCTGATAAAAAGTCAAAGGCAGTGGCAAGATAGCAACCATGCAGTATGGGAAAAACAAATAGCATATGCTCACGCCTCAAATAACCATTTATGCCGAGCCGCATATACTATGGATGCTTCCTTACACGCGGCAAGAATTGTGTGAGCATCTTAAGCTCATGCTTTCACTCACACACCCAGAGGGAGTGTTGGAACTCTCCATCCTTGACGACAACGCAATGGAGGAGCTGAACAACACAGCCATGCTCTGTCGCGGCCCCACTAATATCCTTTCCTTTCCAGATTCAGATATTTCTAAAATGCAAAAAAATTCCCTTGGCTGGATGGCCTTCTGCGCCCCTGCCCTGCATCGGGAATGCCTGCTTTACGGGCAAGATAGGCAAGAGCATACATTACGCTTACTAGCACATGGGCTTGCTCACCTTTTAGGATACGACCACAGCTCTGAAATGGACGACCTCACAGAGAGGCTCACACAAAAATCCCTTACCTTGTGATCCCCTTTGCGTTTACAATGTAGCACAGTAAAGGCAGCGCAAAGTCAATACGCTCAAAAACTATTGCTCCATTTTTCAGTCTTTGCTATAAAGTGCCTTATATTTTTATACACCATAATCACGCATAGGTAGACCATGACAAACGCTCTTACCCCGGCAGTTTCTGAAGAATTCGTGCCATCTTTAGATCAACATTCTGAAGCAGTGTCCCCCCAGCGGGTACAGGAAATAGCAACAGCAATTAACCTTAATGATCCTGCATTGTCTGTTATCTATGGCACTGAGACCATGAAGGAAATAGCCAATTTTGCTGATGGCCTGCTTTCACGGGTGCGTGCCAAAGATGCCGGCCCGGTTGGTGAAACCTTAAGCTCACTCATGGTTACTGTAAAAGATCTGGACGTGAACGAGCTTACCCCACATCAGCCCGGCTTTTTAGAAAGCCTGCCGGTAATTGGTGGCCTGTTTGATCCGGTCAAACGCTCCCTTGCCCGGTTCTCTACCCTTACCGATCAGGTAGAAACCATCACAGCCAAGCTTGAAGAATCCATGCTGGGTCTTTTGCGTGATATCGAAGTATTGGAGCAGCTATATAATCATAATAAACAGTTTCATATGGATCTTTCTGTCTATATCCAGGCAGGCCAGGAACGCCTGGAACAAGCCCGTAACATTGAGCTGCCCAAACTCAAAGCAGAAGCGGACGCTTCGCCAGATACCATGCTTGCACAAAAAGTGCGCGACTTTGCAGAGCGCCTGAACCGCTTTGAACGTCGCCTGCACGACTTGCAGCTCTCACGCATGATAACTCTGCAAACTGCCCCGCAGATACGGCTCATTCAAGGCAATAATCAATCCCTGGCAGAAAAAATTCAAACCAGTATTCTTTCTACAATTCCCCTGTGGAAGAGCCAAATTGTTCTTGCCCTTTCGTTGCACGGACAAAAACAAGCCATTGCCCTGCAAAAACATGTGGCGGACACAACGAACGATCTGCTCAAACAAAACGCCGCCATGCTGCAAGACGCCACCATTGACACTGCCACACAAGTTGAGCGTGCGGTTGTGGACATTGAAACCTTACGCGAAGTTCACGGCAAGCTCATTTCTACCATTGAGGAAACACTGCGCATTGCGGACGAAGCAAAATCACGCCGCATGGCTGTTGCACAAGAATTGAGCACAATGGAACACGATCTGCGTGATAAGCTCACCTCCCTTGCAGCCACAAAGGCTCAAGCTTCCCTGAAGCAAGCAGAGGGAAGCGGCACAGCCATCACAGCCACCGGCACAGTTATTGACACAACCGCAACTTCCGGTTCCATCACCCAAGCATAGCGTACCCACTTCTGCCCAGGGTCTGTTGGCACTACAGTCAATTTTACTCTGGGCAGAAATGCCTCCTTCTCCCCACCCCCCCCAAAACGAGGCGTACATGGCACCTGAAAGCCCCCTCTCCCTGGAAGACACCACTATCTGGACAAAAATTAAAGA
>JAVBJS010000118.1:0-12357 GCA_031546885.1 Desulfovibrio sp. | reverse complement strand
TCTCGAAATGAGGCCATTGTGCAATGGTCTCAAAAAGTTGAGTTCGTTGCGTTGTGCAGCGAACTCAATATAAGAATATGAAAATATTCCTTTTTAAAATTTATTGGGCACTCAATGTGTTCCGCGGAATGTTATGTCTTGGCTTCTGCTGTAGCATTCTCCTCCGCCCAGGTGGGTATCCAGCTCAAAACGGAGTTTCTTTTCATCCAGCGGCTTGCTCACATGGCCATTCATCTTCGCGCTCAGGGCTATTTCCACATCCTCCCGAAAGGCATTGGCGGTCATGGCAATAATGGGAATAATCGCGCCGCGTGGGTGCTTACTGCTTCTGATGGCGCGGGCGGCTGTGTATCCGTCCATCACGGGCATCTGTATATCCATGAAAATAAGATCGAACAATTCTGGCGCTGCCTCAAAAGCATCCACAGCTTCCTTTCCATTTTCTACCTCAGTGATTTCAAGCAGCGATGACTCCAGCAGGGCCTTGACTATCTCGCGGTTAATATCAATATCCTCCACGAGTAAAATCCGCTTTCCTGGATAGGTGGTGACAGGCTCCTCTACCTCCTGCAGCAGTCGCTCTGGCTTCACTCCCGTTGCTTCGTTTACGGCTGTGAACAAAGCGGAGGGTAGCAGTGGTTTGGAAAGAAAGACGCTGCGCTCGGCAACACAGGCGTTATCCAGCGTTGTTACCATGTCTTGCGCTGACATCAGCACAGTTCCCATCACAGAGCGCCCTGTCGCACAAATGCAATGTATTGCTTCAATTCCGCCAGGATCTTCCATGGGGTAGTCCCTCAGAATGAGGGTGATAGGGTGCTCTGCCTCATATGATTTTATGACGTGGATGGCCTCTGCACAGCTTGCCGCTGTCTTGCAGGTAGCACCTTGAGCTGTGAGTAACTCACAGCAATATTCACACAGCTCATGGTTAGCAGTTGCAACAAGTATGTGCAGATTAGACGGCTGGTGTAAAGAGGCCTGCTCGCGCAAGGGACAGGTTTCATCTCCAAGGTTTAGCCAGAGGGCAAGAGTAAACTCGCTTCCCTCACCGGGACTGCTGGTGACCCAAACGTCCCCTCCCATCAATTGTATCGTCTTTTTGGTGATGGCGAGTCCCAGCCCTGTACCTCCGTAGCGCTTGGTAATGCTTCCGTCAGCCTGTTGAAAGGCCTGAAAAAGTTTTGCGACTTGCTCTTGCGTCATGCCTATTCCCGTATCTTTCACGGAAATTTCCAACCGCACTCGATCCTCTACTTGTTCCGTGCAGCGCGCCGTCAGCAAAATTTTTGAGCCGACCTCCGAGAATTTTATGGCGTTTGACAAAAAATTTACAATTGCTTGCATGAGTCGGGTATAGTCACCGCAAATGCGTGGAGGAATATCTGTTCCAAGGCGTATCAGAATCTCTTGATTCTTTTCTCTTGCCTTGACACTGGTAACATGAATTATATTTTCAAAAAGATCTTCCACATAAAATTGCTCCAGAAAGAGATCTATTTTTCCAGACTCAATCTTTGAAATATCCAGAATATCATTGATGATGGACAACAAATGCTCGGAGGATGTCTCCACCGTCAGAAGGCATTTTTTTATCTTTTCCAGATCGGTAGATTTTTTTGCTATGTTTACCATGCCGATAATGGCATTCATGGGTGTGCGTATTTCATGGCTCATATTGGAAAGGAAGCGGCCTTTGGCCTCATTGGCGGCATCGGCCGCTTCTTTAAGCTCTTCCGCCGTGTGCAGACTTTTTTGCGCATGCATCAACATTCTGTTACGCTTGCTCAAGATAGCCATAAGTACGACTAAAACGATGACACAGGCCAGCGCACTCAAAATCAGGCCGAGCAATAACCGATAGGCCGTTGGATTGGCCTCCTTCATGGTGAAGGGGAGGTTGATAATCGTAGAGCCCTTGGGCAACGATTCGTCAGAAATATTCAGTTTTTGCAAAATATTGTAGTCAAATTGCCACTGATTAAGCCCTTCCGTGCCTGTGTGGACGCTTATGGAGGAAACAGGTGTTCCCTTCATGACAGCCAGTGCAATTTTGGCGGCGATTTTTCCTTGCGCTTCGCCATTCGTATATTTTCCTCCAAGTTGCCCATATCCAATGGTGGCATCCGCCAACCCAAAGATGGGCACCTGCGCAGCCGCAGCTATCCGCGCCTGACTGCTTTCAGGTGAATAGGTGATGCCGTCGCCATCTACATTATAAAACCCGCTCAGGATAAGGGAGTCTGGGGGAAGTGCTTTTATGGTGGAAAGTAATGCGGAAAAAGAACTTTTCGTGTGATGCTGGAGGGTAACTCTGTCCTGAAAAGGTGCAAGCTGGCGCTCTATTTCTTTTCGCCATAGCGTTCCTGTTTCCAGGTGGTCGTTCAGTATAAAAATATTTTTTGTTTTGGGAAAGAGCTGTAGCATCTGCTCAACTGTTTCAAAGGCGGCGATATGCTCCTGCACACCGCTTACAAGACTTTCCATTTGCCATATTGTGCTGGGATCAAAATTATCCGCAGCGCAAAAAATAACCGGAACCCTGGTGAGTAGCCGGCTGTAGTAGTCTTGCATGAAGGACATGGCATTATTGCCGGAGATAATGACAGCATCGGGAATCTGTTTAAGAACGCTCGCGCGCAAAGGATTTAATACGGTTTTTGCCCTGTTGTTATCGTCAAAAATGTGATTCGCATTGAGGGAAACGGTGTAAATGTCAACATTCATTTCCTCTGCAAAGCCAGACTCAATGCCCTTTTTGAGGCGACGTTCCCACTCCATATCACTGTAGAAAGAAGAGACATGCAATACAGTGCGCTCATGGTGAGACACAATTCTTTCTTGATTATTAATTTTTTCAAATGTACCATCGGCTCTCATGTCTGCCAAAGCTTGACTAAGGTCGGGAACAATATGCGCAAACTTTTTATGTACATAGGAATATGATGAAATACTATCCGCTATGCCTATTTTGTGGATAGAATTGGGCACGATAACGTCAGTAGTGAGTGAGTTTGTCGTGACGATAATATCACACTCGTTATCTATAAGTGCCTGTGTTAACGCAGGAATAGACTCTTTTTGAATGAGCAGGGCAATGTCTTTGGGGAGGTGTTTGTTGATATAGGGCTTTTGGTATAACGTACCAACGCGCAGATTGGAAAAATCCTTCCAGGATGAAACAGTATACGGATGTTTTTTTAGCCCATAGGCTTCAAACTTCACTGTACTGATAACCTCAGGAATACGCACAAGATTGGAATATTGCTCATCCAACCCGATTGTCTGCGAACAAATGCCGTCCTTTTCTCCTGATTCAACAACCTGTATGGCACTTATCATGCCCATAGCGTCAAAAGATGCATCATAACCAATACGTTTCAGCGCTATGTAAAGAATACGGTCAACAACAGTCGGCTCATCGCTGGAGACAGAAAAACGGATGCTCTTAGTTTTTTCCTCCGCACCCAGGGCAATACCCGCCATGCTCAGCCATATAAACGCGGGGAAAAGAAATAGTATTTTCCATGGGCTCATCGTTGGAATCCCCTTTGTCCCCTTTTAGCGCAATGGCTTTTCAATATACGATACAGCATATCTCAATATGTTCATGTGTCAAGCGGAAGCCCCGGCGGGTGATAAGCGCATTTTGCAAGGGAGCGTTGCCTAACAGGTCTTACCGCTCTGCGGTGATGCCGCAAGCGGTGTGCGTGGGTGCATCACAAGCCGCTTACATGTGTTTGCCCTGACTTTTCTTGGATAGTATCGTCAAATAGGTTCTTTTGCCCTCTGCCAGCGTCAGAAAAACTTTTTATTCCGGTCGAGTACAAAGAGTACACTCCCTTCATAAAAAATGTTTCTTCCTTAGCAGAGAACAAAATATCTGCATTTGACGATACTACCTAGGTTGCATTTGACAAGGGACGCACCTCTCTATAAAGAATGTCGAGAACTATGTCGATAGGCAACGAAGGTGTAGTGTTTTGTTCTGGGTTTTCGGCTACGCAAGTTATGCTGTTGCTGAAAATGCGCAGGTTATGCTGTTTTGCAAAGCATGAAGATCAGATGCTCTTAAGTAACAATAAAATCACGTCACAACAGTTTCGGATAAGGAATATTCTATGCGGCATTGGCTAGACCCCATGCGGTATTTTTTTTGGCAGCGCGTGTTTCTCACCATACTGGCACTCTGCTTATTTCCGACCATGCTTTTGGCAAAAGAATTTATCAAAGGGCCGTATTCCCCTGTGGGTATCACCTTTGCTGATGATAGCGGGCAAGTGCCGGATCGGCTTTTACTCTTGGGTGGATCGCGAAATGGGACGTGGTTTCGGCACACTTCCTTGCCTATTATGGTGCAGGGCACGCTTATTACCGCTCAAAATGCCATGGATTTTGATACAGGTGAGGATGTACCCTGTGAAACGCCCCTTGCTTCCTCGCAAACTATGGAACTGTACACTATTGACGGTAGAATAGGGCAGGTGCAGGCTGACGGCACAGTGTTTTTTACGCACCCAAGTTCTGGTGAAATTTTCATAGCCACTGAATTTGCCAATCCCAAATATGCAGGCCGTGGACTTATTGTTGCCGTGAATGGTAAATGGAATGCCATGCCCGTGAAAACAAGCCGCACGGAAGAAGACGGCAGCATTACCTTTTCCACTACGGATGAGCACGATAATTCCTTTGCCTCGGTTGTTTTGAGCAAAACCAAAAGTAGTGAAGGAGAGGTTAATTATAAAGGCGAAGTTGTTGTGCAGGGCAAGATATTTGATGCCGGCAACTTTTACACAGATGATCCTCAGGAAATCGCCGGTTTTTTCATTGACCTGAATGGGGATAGCCGTATGGAATTTATTATTCATATTCAGGGAATTGCGGGGTCTGCTTCTGTTTTCAGCATTGCTCCAGAAGGTGTTACGGAAGTGATGAACCTTGACTTTGGTGATTAGTTGTAATTTTTTGAGTAGATTGCAGCGCCTAAAATTTTTAGCTTAGAATGGCAATGTTCGTAAGGAGTCTCTATGCGCATAGCTCTCACCAATGACGATGGTATTTATGCTACAGGCTTACGGGCGCTTTACCACGCCCTTGTGCGTAAAGGCCATACGGTGCATGTTATTGCACCCATGACCGAGCAGTCGGCAGTGGGCCATGCTATAACCATTCTTGGGCCCTTGCGCATTAAGCACCTTACGGAGTCTGACTTTTCCGGTGTCGGCATTTTTGGCACTCCTACAGACTGTGTTAAGCTGGGGCTTGGTGAGCTTTTGCCGCACAAGCCGGACATGGTGCTTTCCGGCATTAACGCCGGGGCTAACGTAGGCCCGGACATTCTTTATTCCGGTACTGTGGCGGCGGCAACGGAAGCGGCGCACCTGGGTTTTGTTTCTCTTGCCATTTCCTATGATTCCTTCGCACCGGCAGATCTGACCGAGCATGCAGACTATGCTGTTGAAATTATGGAAAAGATTCCTCAGCTTGCCCTTCCTCCTCGACGGGTTTTGAATCTGAATTTACCAGCCCGCCCCATGAGCCAGTGTCGAGGACTTGCCATTTGTCCGCAAACCACCGCTGTCTGGCGAGACTGGTACCATAAGCGGGAAGACCCCAGGGGGCGACCCTACTGGTGGCTGGATGGGGCCATTCCCCCGGAACATGTCACAGCAGACTCTGATAAAGGCTTGCTCACAGAAGGCTTTGCCACCCTTACCCCTCTGCGTTTTGACTTTACAGACACGCCAACGCTTGAAATGCTGCGTACTGCTTTTGGAGAGTAAGACAGTTGTACAGCAGCTTTCGCTAAGCTTAAGGAAAGGCTGATTAAATAGTGGGGACGACATTTTTTCTGAACGTATTCTTCACGTTACCCCCAGATATTTGATCAGCGCTTCCTTAGAGCAATTTCAGAGTGAAATTGTTCTAAGATTCTGTACTGTTACCCTTTGAAAATATGGAGGCATTCGTGAAAACGTTACCCCTTGCCCTTGCTGGAATTCTTTTTTCCGTATTACTTGCAACCACAAGCATAGCCCAGCCGACAGGGGGCTTTACCGGGGGGAAATCCACTCCCGGCGGAGGTGGTTTTTCTGGTTCCGCCAACCGCGCTACCACTGTTGTGGAAGCTCTTTCCATGCCGGATGATACCCGTACCAGCTTGCGGGGTTCTATTGAGAGCCGTATAGATCGTGAACATTATCTTTTTCGAGATAATACCGGTACAATTACGGTGGAAATAGATGACGATGAATGGGGTGGTGTGGCCATTGCTCCCACAGACGTTGTTGTTTTGTACGGCGAAATAGATCGGGATATGTTCAGTGTTGAATTTGATGTAAAGCAAATCATTAAACAATAGCGTATGTTGATCTTCTAAAATGACACGCTATACAGACATCTGCCAGAGTCTTTTAACTCTTTCAGACTTGAAAGGCCCTGAGCAGCGGCTGTCGTCTCAGTTTGAAATCATGATACAGGGTTTAAAAAACGAGGTTGTGGGGGAGGCATGCTTTCCTCATAATCTCGTTTTTTGGCGTATGGCAAAAAGAGCGGCTGCATTGCATCTTGTTCGCATATGCAGTACAAATAAAACAGAAGTATTTGCTATCAAAACAAAACACGCCACATACTCAAGGAGCAACCACCATGCCACTCATTAATCCCAAGCCCCTGTTCGAGCGAGCCTACAAAGAAGGCTATGCGGTGGGCGCATTCAATGTAAATAACATGGAAATTATTCAGGGCATTATGCAGGCCGGGGCCGCTGAAAAAGCGCCGCTTATTCTCCAGGTTTCCGCAGGCGCTCGTAAATATGCCGGGCAAGCTTACATTGTTAAGCTTATTGAAGCCGCTCTTCTGGAAAACGATCTCCCTGTGGTGCTGCACCTTGACCATGGCCCTGATTTTGAATTGTGCAAGGCCTGTATTGATGGCGGGTTCACCTCTGTTATGATAGATGGCTCCCATTTACCCTACGAGGAAAATATTGCTGTTACCAAAAAGGTTGTAGAATACGCTCATCCCCGTAATGTGTGGGTTGAGGCGGAACTTGGCCGTATAGAAGGCGTGGAAGATGATGTGGTAGCAGAAAAAACCATTTACACCGACCCCGAGCAGGCAGTAGACTTCGTCAAGCGTACCGGCTGCGATTCTTTGGCTGTTGCCATTGGCACAAGCCATGGCGCTTACAAATTTAAGGGGGATGCCAAGCTTGACTTCCCTCGCTTGGAAG
Source organism: Desulfovibrio sp. (assembly GCA_031546885.1). Lineage (GTDB taxonomy): Bacteria > Desulfobacterota > Desulfovibrionia > Desulfovibrionales > Desulfovibrionaceae > Frigididesulfovibrio. The sequence goes on along the minus strand of JAVBJS010000118.1, from coordinate 5,123 downwards.
AACTGACACGGCTTCTTCCCAATTTTCCCTTGGTGTTGCACGGTTCTTCCAGTGTTCCTCAGGAATTTGTGGAAATGGCAAATAAATATGGCGGAAAGGTTGGTAGTGCGCGTGGCGTTCCCGAAGATCTTTTGCGCAGAGCTGCAACGCTTGGCGTATGCAAAATTAATATTGATACTGACATTCGCCTTGCCATGACAGCGAGCATTCGCCAGCACTTTGCCGAGCATTCGGAAGATTTTGATCCCCGCGCTTATCTTAAGCCCGCTCGCGAAGCTGTAAAGCTGATGGTGCAACACAAAATTAAAAACGTGCTTGGTTGCTCCGGGAAGGCATAGCTCCAACCGGTTGTTACTTTTTTGTGCTCTGCTCCGCCGGGGATCGCGCCGTGCGGTTCTGGTGGAGCAGGGCATAGTTTTATTTAAGAACTCATCGAATTTGGTATAACTACAAACAATAGGAGAACATGCCATGCCAGTAAATATAGGACTTAATGGGTTTGGGCGCATTGGCAGATATCTGGTACGTCTGCTTGCGGATGACCCAGAATTGCGCATCACTGCCATTAACGCACGCGGCGATAATGCGGCCCTGGCTTATCTTTTTAAATATGATTCTGTACATCGTACTTTTCCTGGTACAGTGAGCCATAATGACAACGGAATCATCATCAACGGCAGGGAAATTCCTGTTACCAGACAATCTGCGGGGGAATGGAAATGGCGCGACTTTGGCGTTGATATGGTGGTTGAAAATACCGGTACGCTCAAGGATAAGGCCGGTCTTATCAAGCACATTGAATGTGGAGCTAAAAAATCTATTCTGAGCGCCCCATGTAAAGATCCCGATATTACCGTTGTGATGGGAGTGAATCATCAGGATTACGATTCCGCCACGCACCATGTGGTTTCCAACGCTTCCTGTACAACCAACTGCCTTGCCCCTGCTGCCAAGGTTATTCACGATACTTTCGGCATTAAACATGGCCTTATTACCACAGTACACTCTTATACCATGAGCCAGCGCCTTCTTGACGGAACGCACAAAGAACCGCGCCGAAGCCGCGCCGCTGCTCTCTCTCTTATCCCCACCACAACAGGCGCTGCCAGGGCTGTCGGGCAGGTTCTCCCAGAGCTTAAGGGGAAGCTGGACGGCATGGCTGTTCGCGTGCCCACCCCCAATATATCTCTTGTAGACCTCACCTGTGAGCTGGAGCGCGACACGACCGTTGAAGAAATCAACGCTGCGCTTAAAAATGCCGCAGAGACGTATATGAAAGGAGCCCTTGGCTACTGCGATGAACCACTCGTTTCTTCCGACTATATCGGAAGCACGCACGGTGGCGTTATCGACGCTCTGTGTACCTACGTCATCGGAGGGCGCATGGCCAAGTTGATTATTTGGTATGACAACGAAGCCGGTTTCACCTGGCAGCTTGTTCGCTTACTTAAAATGATGGGAAAAACGCTGTAGGGCGGGGTTGTTGGCGATTGCTCAGCAAGCGCCCGCAAGCTCCTGCAAGTGGACAGCGTAGCGTGCCTTTTTTTCGAAATCAGCAATGGTTCCAAGAGTATGCTATAATTGGGGGAAGGAATCCCAAGGGGGGTGACCTCCTTGAGGTTCCTTCCCCCAACTCCCCTGATCCGCAGTGAGAAATCTGCGGTGAAAGACGTTTGATAAAGGGCAGGCAGACATTCGCGTAGCGTGTCGTTTTATGGATATTTGCCGAACGGATGAATATGCTATTTCAAAATTTAATTGCTCTAATAAACACGAATATATTCATCCAAACTTTCGGCTGTGCAGCTCCGGCTTACCCAGAAGGCAGAGGCCCATACCATTATGGCGGTTGCCTGGGTATCATCCAGCCTTTTTAGCTTGGCTTCAAGGCTGGCTTTGCTTGCGCCGTGGGTGAGGTGAATATTGGTCGTTTCACACACATCAAGCACACGCAGCAAAAGATAAGAAAGCCGTGTGGTATCAGGCAGCAAGCGAATATCTTTGTGGGCTTCTACAATAGTTTTAAGCTCGGCCGGGGTGAATGAGCCCTTGATAGTTGAAATGGCTCGAAAAAAAGTATCCACAGCCCAAGGTAAAATAAATTCGGCACCAGCACTTTTGGTACGAAAGTAATCCTTGAGCCAACGCTCCTGGTCGGGACTAATCCTGGCGGCAACTTGAGGCATGAGGAATCCTTGTCGTATGAAATAAGATAGACCACAGTGTAACTTACTACCTATGCGCTCTCATAAAAAAAATCAAGAGAAAATCTAGACAATTCAAGCGCACTACCTTAATAGACTTTTGTGCGATTATCCTTAATAAACTACTGTGTGATTATCTGTAATGGAATTCATTGCACAATGGCCTCAATAATGCAGTAGCGCACCATGTAAATTTACGTTGGAATAACAGGAAGGAGTACGCATATGTGCGGAATTATAGGATATAGCGGACATCGCCGTGGGGTGCCCATTGTTATTGAGGGGCTGCGCCGGCTTGAATATCGCGGCTACGATTCTTCAGGGGTCAGTTTTGTACAAAATCGGGAATTACATGTGGTGCGTGCCGAAGGCAAACTCAAGGCCCTGGAAGACAGGCTCGCCACTATGGAAAGTTCCCTTGCCACAACAGCCATTGGGCACACCCGCTGGGCTACGCATGGTGAGCCTACCGAGGCCAATGCTCACCCGCACAAAGCTTTTCTTGCCAATCTCTGCATAGTTCACAATGGGATTATTGAAAATTATCAGGAATGCAAGCGAGAGCTGGAAGCGAAAGGGGTCTCCTTTTTTTCGCAAACAGATACAGAGGTGTTGGCAAATTGCATCGGCGATGAATATACCGCCGGAACCAGTTTGCTGGAGGCTTTTGCCCGCGCTTTACGCCGCGCTCACGGCGCTTACGCGGTAGCTCTTATTTCACCAGATGAGCCGGATACACTGTATGCTGCAAGGCATTCTGCTCCGCTTCTTTTGGGCATCGGCACGGGTGAAAACTTCATTGCTTCTGATATTCCTGCCTTTTTGCCGTACACGCGGGATGTTGTCTTTCTGGGTGATGGCGAAATAGTTCGCATTACTCCCACATCCTGGGAAGTTTTCTCTCTCGCGGATCTTACCCCAGTGCAAAAACCGGTGCAGCGCATTGACTGGGATATGCAGGCAGCTCAAAAAGGAGGATTCCGCCACTTTATGCTCAAGGAAATTTTTGAGCAGCCCAAGGCCATTACGGATTGTATGGCAGGGCGTGTTGATGCAACCCGCCTTGAGGTTCATGTGCCGGAATTGGCTAGCATGGAGCCGCCTTCACGACTTCGTATCATTGCGTGCGGCACCTCCTTTCATGCGGGATTGTGGGCCATGCCTCTTTTTGAAGAATGGGCGGGTATACCCACAGCCGTTGAAATAGCTTCAGAGTTTCGTTACCGCCGTCCTTTGCTGGAAAAAAATGAGATGGTGCTGGTTATAAGCCAGTCGGGAGAAACGGCAGATACCCTCGCAGCTCTGCGTATTGCGCACGAAAAAGGTTGCTCTGTGCTGGGGCTCTGCAATGTGACGGGTTCCTCCATTGCTCGTGAGGCCGATGTTGTCGTCTACACACAAGCAGGGCCTGAAATTAGCGTTGCTTCCACCAAGGCCCTGTGCAGCCAGATGACTGTACTTATGCTCATGGCTTTACACTGGGGAAAGGCGAGGGGCACTCTTGCCAATGATACTTTGCACAAGGCTGTGCGCGGCATGACTTTACTGCCGGCGCAGTTGGAAAGCATTTTACCCTCGTTGCAAGCAGAAGCACAAAGCTTGGCTCTCCGTTATTCCGGCAGCAAAGGCATGTTCTTTCTTGGGCGTGGGCAGTCTTATCCCCTTGCTCTGGAAGGAGCTTTAAAGGTAAAGGAACTTTCTTATATTCATGCGGAAGGCTACGCCTCTGGCGAAATGAAGCACGGCCCCATTGCTCTCATTGAGCCCCTGTTTCCTTCATTTGTACTAGCCCCCCATGATGAGCTTTTTCCCAAGAGCAAATCAAATCTTGAAGAAGTGCAGGCCAGGCGTGGCCCGGTCATTGCGCTTACCAACCCGCAAAAGCCCGGTTTTGAACTGCGGGCAGATCACATTTGGGTTATTCCTGATGCCTGGGGCCCCCTTGCCGGATTTTTAATGCTCCCGGCCTTGCAGCTTTTCAGTTATGAAGCCGCCAGCTATCTTGGCAATGATGTTGACCAGCCGCGTAACCTTGCCAAAAGTGTTACCGTAGAATAGCGCAGTTTGCGAAAATATAGCGGGAAATATGAATCTATCACGCAGAGTATGGCTTGCGATGCTGTTTTTTTTGGCATTGCAAGCTCCCGCCTTGGGGGCGCAAAAAATTTCACCACAAATGGAGGCATATTATCGCGCTGTCTATATCCTCCAGAAAATGGGAGGCCCGGCAGCAACAGAGCCTGTTATTGTTCCTCGCCAGATTGCGCGGCTGGACTCGACAGAAAATCTGTTACATCACCCAGATAAAATTTTTGTGCTTACCTCTATTGTCAAAGATCTCCAGAAGCTCGGCCCCTCCCTTTCCGATGCGCAGCTTTTCGAAGCATATGCCCATTTGGCCCTTGGCGAGCGTCAGCAGGCGGCAGATGCCCTTTCCGCTTATGTAGCCTCGGCGCAATATCAGGAGCGTCATTATGTGCTGCTTACAACGCTTTGGCATGACCTTGGTGATTATACCTCCCAATATCTTATGAGTCTTGAGTGGGGACAGCGCGACCCTGCCTGCAACGAAAAGCAGATTTTTTCTACATGGAACGCCCTTTGTAACTTGAGCAGGTATTCGGATGCCAAAAACCTGATGCTCAGATCAAGCTCTTGTCTTGGCTGGGCCTCACAGGTTTATGCCGCCAAAGCCGCCAGCGCCCTCAACGATGAAGCCGGTGCAAAAAAACTTTTGAAAGAAGCTACCCATATGCCCAGCGCTTCGCCTACTGAGGTGGATGCCCTTTGGGGGCGGCTTCATAAGCAGAATCCTCCCTTTGCGTATTAGGGGCGGTCTTCTCAATAAGAACTTATCCATAAATAAGGATGTTCGCGGTCAATAGCTGCGTCAAATGCCTTTTTTGCTCTGGGTCGAGG
>JAVBJS010000132.1:0-16447 GCA_031546885.1 Desulfovibrio sp. | reverse complement strand
TAAATGCCAAGAGAAGACATAATTTTTATCGAATGATTTCAAAGCAGAAGCTGCTTTGAAATAAAGACACGCCGCGCTGCTCGCTTGCGGGCGTCTGCTGGCACATCCGCAGAGGCCATTGTGCAATGGCCTCTAATTGGCGTTTGTAAAGGGGATCACCCCCCTTTATCATGGTGGTTTGAGGAGCAGAGTTCCTCCAAAAAAATTACAATACGCTCAACTTGCCCAGAGTCTGCCAGCAAGTGAAAATGATTACCCGGCAGCCTCTGCAGAAAAAAAACCCCTGTTGTATGCCGCCGCCACGCATCCATATCCGCCTCGTCCACCACATCTTCCTCGCCGTACAGAGCCGTTATCGGCGCACTTACCGCTGCATTGCGCACGGGCCTGTAGGTGATAACCGCATGTAAATCTGCCCGTAAAAGAGGAATGAAGAGAGCCATAAGCTCGTCACTACTTAGGGCTTCCTCTGTCATGCCGCCAAAATACGCGGCACTTTCCTCCCAGAGTCTGCGGTCAGATAATCCGGCGAGATGCTCCGGGACATAGTGCCTGCCGGGAACAGCCCCACTTGAAACAACAAGATGAGCAGGCCCGCGCCCCTTGGCTTCCTGGGCTTGCGTCAAGAGAAAGGCCAGCAAACTCCCCATGCTGTGCCCAAAAAACATGTAAGACTCTCCAGGTGCGGCTGCCAAAACCGTATCAACACTCGCCTGAAGGGCGCACAGCATAGCTTCCACAGTATCAAGAAGCCTCTCTCCTATACGTCCGCCATGACCAGGAAGCTCCAAAGGAACCAGCTTCGCCGTAGTCGCAAGGGTCGGGAAAAGCGGCAAATAGGCAGCAGCGGAACCCCCAGCGTGGGCCAGCAAAAAAATAATCACCGCATCCCGCCCGCATTGCCCTGATCAAAAACCCCATAACGCATAACCAGCACTCGATCAGCCACATCAAAATAACGGTCATCGTGCGATACTACCAGCATGGTACGGCCCTCAGCCTTAAGCTCTGGCAGCAGTTCCCGATAAAAGAACTCCCGAAAATGGTGGTCAAAATCCGCTGCAACCTCATCAAGCAAAAGCACGGGACGATCTTCCAAAAGGGTACAGGCAAGGGCTAAGCGCTTACGCTGCCCAGATGAAAGGGTAAGGGTGGAAAACTGCCCAGTAGCTTCATCTACTTGTACCTTTCCCGCCAATGCCAACCGCTTCAGCAGCATATTCACCCTCTCGGGGGAAGCTTTCAAGCCATAGGTTCCGCCAAAAAGATGGAAGTCAGGAAACAGTGTGGAAAAGCATTGACGGTACACCCCTCCCCCAAGCACAGCAAGGGGAGTGCCGGAAAGGGTGACTTCTCCTTCATGAAAGGGCGTCAGCCCGGCAATAAGCCGCATCAGCGTGCTCTTTCCGCTGCCGTTGCCGCCGCTTAAAAAGACCAGTTCACCCTTGTTCAAAATAAAATCATCAACGGTCACGATAAAGGGAGACACGCCATTCTGGGCAGAGTAACTGTAGCGGGCATTGCGAATTTGCAGCGAAGTGAAGGGCGGCGCGGGTTCCATCATCCCAATCTCGCTATCTCGAAGCTCATCAAGGGAGCGCTCAAAAGACTCCAGACCTTCCACAATAAACGAAGCACGGGCTGCCATAGGCATAAAGGAGAGCAAGCCTATCAACGGAATAGTACCAAACAGCGTTATGGCAACAATTTTAACACACTGCTCAAGCGTAGCAAGGCCCGTCTGCGGCAAAACATACAGCAAGGCGCCCACAGGAAAATACACCAAAAGACCGTACATAACCGTATTCTGCACCCGAAAACCGTCCGCAACAACACGTTTATCCAAAACAGTTGCTGCAAGAGGCTCAATTACCTGGGCAAAAAAAGCAGCGCGGCGCTCTTCATTCATTTTCAATTCGGTGAAACCAAGAATGACATCCTTAAGAGAGGCTTGAAAGGGTGCAACAGAGGCGCGATATTCATGCAAAGCGGCAATGAAGCGTCTGTCGGAATGAAAGAAAATCATAGCGCCTGCCCCCATCACCACCAGCACAGCAAAAAGCCCGGCAAGGGAAATAAAGGCGGAAAAAAACAGACAGCACATCAGCATGGTACAACTACAAATGAACACCGGCAACATGATTGCCGATTCATTGATAATATCTTTGCCCCCGGTAATGGCGTCGTAAATGCGGCCTTGCTCTATGGAGATAAAGTGAGCGTAACTCGTTTTACTGACCTTTTCCACAATGCGCGTTTCAAGGCCCGTCACCAGCCCTCTGGCAACAGCGGAACTTATACGCATAGAGGTACGAAGGCTCAGATACAACCCCGCAAGACTCGCAACAAAGAGCAGAAAATTCCGCAAAGAAACACTGCCGGACTGGGACAGTTCTTCAATGGACGAGCTCATCACATAAAGCAAAAGCCCCTGCAACGCACCTGCAATAATGGAAGCCCTCAAAAGGAGCGCACTCTTTGTCCCGGATTTGCGTATCAGGCTTATGAGAAATTCAAGCTGTCCCACAATAACTCCGCTTGTTCGGTAAACAAATAAAAATACTGAATAATTTTCGATACAAAGGGAGCATCCCCTTTGCTGGTGGGCTTGGGGAGGCGCAACCTCCACCCAAATAATTCTCCAATTCCTTACTATTCCAGATAACTCCGTCAAATACCGCTATTCAAGTTCATTGCATTGTGCAATGGCCTCAAAAGGAGTTACTCCGGCTTATTTTCTATCATGAGCGCCTGCTGCATGGCGCAGATAGCCGTAAAGGTCTCGCACTGTAAGCGCACCAATTCTTCCAAAGGGTTGGATAATTGCAGCATCTCTGCCTTTTGTCCAGCCGTTTCATATGCGCCGCAAGGCTCTCTAACCGCGCAACCTGCATGAGCAGGCGTCGAGCTTACGCTAGTGTCGTGGGGGGCTTTCCAGGCGAGAACGCCGGGGGGCAGCAAGCGCTCCCGGCAGAACATGGTTCCTGGCGCAGCCTCCGGCTTCCAGGGCCAGGAAGAAAGCCACTTCCAGTCCTGAGCATACCCAAGGGTATACAGCTTTGCGAGCGCCTGGGCCAAAGGCTTCTGCCCATCCTCTCCGTTCTGCGCAAACAACCACACTCCATCACTATGACATTGCCGTCCGTAAGCACTTAACGTCGGGCCTGCTCCTATTTCCAGAAAAATCTGAGGGGGGGTGCAGGCATTAAGTGCCTTGAAAAACTGCACCGGCTCGCACATTTGCCGAGTAAAATATGCGGGCCAATCTTCCTGCACATCAAGAAAACTGGCGGTGCAGGTTGAAAGAAAAGGAATGCCGGAAGTGGTAAAGCGCTGTCCGCGTAAAAATTCAGCAAAAGGAGCGAGGGCCGGTTTAATGAGCGAGCAATGAAAAGCTTGGGAAACAGGCATAGGCCTGCTTTCAATACCGCATTCTCGCAAGGCTTTCACAGCCTCACTCATAGCTTTTTCTGGCCCAGCAAGGGTAACGGTATCCGGCCCGTTGATAGCGGCTATGCTCACTTCAGGAAAGGGCGTCAGCACGGCACGGGTTGCCTCTTCGCCTGCAAGTACCGCTGCCATGGCTCCCTTTACAGAAATTCCGGCTGCCAGCTCTCCGCGCTGCAAGACAATGGCAAGCCCGGTCTGCCTATCCATAATCCCGGCTGTCACGGCAGCGGCATACTCGCCAATGCTGTGTCCAAGCACGGCACCCGGCCTGATACCGCGCTGCCGGAGCAATTCCGCCAACGCCACCTGGTGACTGAATATGGCAGGTTGCGTCACTCTGGTGTCATGCAGGCGGGCATCATCGGGCGCGAACATTACCTCCAGCAGGGAATGCCCAAGACGCGGAGCAACCTGAGCTTCGCAAGCATCCAGCACCTCCCGAAATACTGGAAAAGCAGCATACAAATCCTTCCCCATGCCCCCCTGCTGCGACCCCTGCCCACTGAATAAAAACGTCAGGGGAAGCGGAGTCTTCGGACTTTTACCCCGCACAACATTGCGCCGCGTTTTTCCGCCTTGCAGAACCCGCAAAGCGGCAGCGGCCTCTGCTCCATCCGCTGCCACAAGGGCCAGTCGCTCAGAAAAATGCGGGCGACCATTGGCGGCGGCATCACACATCTGCGGCCAAGCCTCCCCTTTTTCAAGGCGCGTTGCGCACTCTCCCACCAAAGCATCCAGACCCACAGGACTACTTGCCGACAGCAGCAATACCCGACTGCTCACAGGCTGCAAAGCAAGGGAAGAAAGGGCATCGCTCTCCCGTGCGGGTAAAGCCTCAGGGGCTTCTGCCACAAGAATATGAGCCAGGGTTCCGGCAATGGCGAAACTACTGACGCCCGCCACTCGCCGCGCATATCCGACAGGCCAATCCGTGCTTTCCCGCGCAACGCGAATCGGCAGAGTATCCCAGTCCAGCAAGGGATTCAAACGCTCACAATGCAAACTTTTGTGAACAACCCCATGCCGCACCGCGCAAATGGTCTTAATCAGCGCCGCCATGCCGGCTGCGGCTTCCAAATGCCCCACATTGCTTTTTACCGAGCCAATCAGCAAGGGCGTTTCCCGCTTGCCATAGACCTCGTGCAGGCTTTCCACCTCAATAGGATCCCCAAGGGGCGTGCCGGTGCCATGGGTTTCTACAAAACCCACCTCTTCGGGGGAAACTCCTGCATTCGCCAAAGCCCGCGTAATAACCGCTCGCTGCCCAATGCCGCTTGGAGAAGTAAAGGTGCGGCTCTGCCCGTCCGAGCCCACAGCCCCACCAAGAATGAGTGCATGAATACGGTTACCGTCGCGCTTTGCATCCGAAAGACGTTTTAGAACAAGAACACCCCCACCTTCTCCGCGCCCAAACCCATCGGCATCCGCGCCAAAGGCCTTGGAGCGCCCATCCGGCGCAAGAGCATGCATGGCGTTAAGCCACCGTGAGGGGGTTGGCCCCAGCAGCAGGTTTGCCGCTCCTGCCAGTGCCATGGAGCATTCCTTGGCCCGCAATGCGGCAACAGCGCCCATAACCGCCACCAACGAGGTTGAACAAGCCGTTTCATAGGAAATACACGGCCCATGCCAATTGAAAAAGTAAGAGATTCTGCCTGCCAGGGCGCTGTGCATATTCCCGGTGAGCGTGTAGGGATCGTCGCTGGAAAGATGGCTGGTTCCAAGAATGTCAAACATGAAATCCGTGCCGGTTTTTCCCGCAAAAACGCCTGTCTGGGAAGCGGCAGTCGTTTCAGGCGCGATACCCGCGTCCAGCAGGGCCTGCCAGGAAAGCTCCAGCAATAACCGATGCTGCGGGTCTGTCATGCGCCCTTCAGATGGGGGAATACCAAAAAAAGCACAATCAAAAGCATGAATGTCGCCTCCTAAAAAGGCTCCCTGCTCAATGACCGGAACCTGCGGCGCGTCTGTCCCCTTATTCTGCAAATTCCACAAGGCCTGCCGTTCAGCAGGCACCCGCACCACACTGTCCACCCCAGCCAGCAACTGCTCATGAAAAGCCTCCGGGGTAAGCGCATCAAGGGGGTACCGCCCCGGAAAAAGGCAAGACATACCAATAATCGCCACAGGCTCGCTCTTTTCCTCCTGCAATTGCAGAATGGCGGTGCGGGCGGCGCGTAAGGCATCCCTGTATTGCTCTTCCTTGCGTGCATCCATACGATATCCTTGTTACTCCCCCAAAAGCGAATCAATATCATCAAGAACAGAGCGAGGTGCCCGTGCTTCTCCCGCCGATGCCGCAGACGATTTGCCTACCCTTAAGCTGTCAGAATCCCCCGAAATACCTGAACCACTAGCGCCTGCCAATCTGCCAGAGCTTACCGAACCGCCAGGGACACCGGCACTTGCCAAACTGCCGGCGCTCGCCTGAGATGACTTTTTCTCTCGCTCACACAGCCATTCCGCCATTTTTTGCAAGGTGGGCAATTCAAAAATAAGGGAAACCGGTATGGGTCGCCCAAGCTCACGGCTTACCTTGGTACGAAAGGCCACAGCCATTAGCGAATCAAAACCATAATCCAACAAGGGCTTATCAAGGGCCAGCACTGTCGAATTTGCCAGCCCGAGAATCTGCGCGGCGATCTCTTGCAGCCCTTGCACCAATGAAGAAAAATCAAAAGTTGCGATGTTTTTGTCATAGGCACGAGCCAGCAACCCGGCTGACTGTTCCGTAGCATGTCCCTGCCCGCCAGACTTCTCCTGCCCTTCCCGTATTCCAGCAGCGGAATTTGGCGGTACAAGCAAGCTGAAATACCCATCCGCAGAATACTCACGCAATGCCAAAAAGCGTTTCCAATCCATTGTCATTACAGCAAAAACCGGATCATCAAGGACTTGGGCCGCCGCAAAGGAAGCAAAGGCATCCTTCCCTCGCATGCTTACAATGCCCTGTCGTGAAAGATTTTCTTCTCGACTCTGCGTTACACCTGCCATACCGCCTTCAGCCCAAGGCCCCCAGCAGGGGCTCGCGGCAGCAAGGCCTTGCGCCCTGCGCCAGCGAACAAAAGCGTTCAGAAAATGGTTCGCGGCATTATAATTTGCCTGCCCCGCACTACCAAGCAGGGTTCCGGCAGAAGAATAGCAGACAAAATGCGCCAGTTCATCCCCACATGTGGCCCGGTGCAAATACAAAGCACCATCCACCTTGGGACGCATAACATCGCGCAAGCGCTGAGATGTAAGTCCCGAAACCACGCCGTCATCCAGAACCCCGGCAGCGTGAAATACCCCGCGCAAAGGCCCGGCCTGTCTCCGCAGTTCCCCAAGTGCCGCTTCAATATCCGCCAAGTTTGTCACATCACCCTGAAGCTCAAAAACCCGCACTCCCCGTTCCCGCAAAGCCTCCACCACAGTAAGAGCAGCACCGGCAAGAGCACCCCGGCGAGAAAACAGCCCCAGAGCCGTTGCGCCCTGCTCGGCAAGCCACTCTGCCGTTTGCAGCCCCAGAGCGCCAGATCCCCCGGTAATGAAATGTGTACCGGAAAAATCAGGAGTCCGGCCTGCTCCTAATCTCTGCACTCGCGCCAGACGACAGGTATACATCGCCCCCTGCCGCAACGCGCCCCGAAAAGATTGCTGAGAGCGAACACGAGCCAGTAGCGCTGCCAGATCAGCCGTGCTACTTCCTTCACCATGCGAAAGCATCGCTCCTGCGGAAACCGACGCACTGTCAATCTCTCCTGTCTTTCGAGCCTCCCCAGGCTCATGAACAGCCAAATCCATCAACCCACCTATAACATCAGGGTGTTCCAGGGCAAAGCTATCCGCCAGCCCCCATAAACCAGCACCGCTGGGTATAGCCACCCCGCCAGATATAATCTGAGCATCCCTGCCATGAAGAGCAAATCCCTGCCGTGTAGCAAGATACAAACGAGGGGGAACAGCGCTGCCTGCCACAGTTTGCAGCAATTCCAGAAAATTTGCGCAATCTGCATGTTCCTGATGCAACACAGCTTCCGGGCCTGCTTCCGTAAAGCTATGCGCCGCAAGCAGAACACGAGGGGCTATACTCTGTTCAAGGTACGCTGCAAGGGGAAGCTCTCCAGAAAACAAGCGCACCCCCGGCAATGCCGCCAGGCTTCGGGCAAGCGCGCCGTCACCAAAGGGTACAACCAGAATTTCCGCCAAAGCGCCATTCTCAAGCGCTTTCGCTGCAAGGACAGAAGGGGGAGATGAATCCCACTGTTTTTCAAGCTCCCACTGTTCCACATACAGCCGCTCCTGCGGATCAACCATCAGGTTACGGTATAAGGTGGCGCTATCCGTCATACGAAAGACAAAACCCGCCAGCTCCAGCACGGCATCACCCTGAGCATCCACGCCAAGGGTACTTCCTTGTAGCACGGAGCCCTCGGCAGGGGGCTCTGTTTCAGCGCGGCACCACAACACATCCGGCATGGGCTTCCACAAGGATAACCGCGCCAAATGCAAGGGAATGAGCAAGCTTCCTTCCTTAGTCATCAACTGCGAAAGCATGGCAAGATACGGCGCGATAATGGTTTGCAATACAGAATCGAGAGCGCCGGGATAAATGACATGCCCTGCTTCACCTGGGGTTCCCCGGCGAAGCTGCACCAGACAATGGGCCTGGGAATGCTGTGTAGATATGCGCTCAATACGCTGAAAACCCTCACCAACTGTGTAGCCACTCTTTACAAAGTGATCATAAAAAGAGGATTTGCTCCTTTCCTGCTCAAAAAAATCTTCCACCGCAAAGGCAACCTGCGGTGCGTTCTGAGTGTGCCAGACCAGCTCACCCGTACAGTGAACAAGCCAATCCTGCTCCATACCCTCATGCTCAAGCGTTTGCATACGCCTGCTCACTAACCGGAAAAAGCTTTCCGCGCGAGCGGGCGCATCCAAAATCACTTGAACAAGGCGCTGTTCGCCCTGCTCGACAACCAGGGGGTTAAGAAAATCTACAGAGTGTAATTCACAGGGCCGCTGCCCGCGTAAAGCTTGGGCCGCTGCCAGCACCATCGCCATATGCCCGGCAGCCGGACTAATGGCCTTACCAAAAATGATATGCTCATGCAAAAAATGTGGCCCGGCATCAGAAAAAACACTTTGAAAGACCACAGTCTCTCCAAGAGCGGGGCTAGAGAGCCGCTCTCCTGCCGCAGAAGGCCGATCAGCCCGGCCGCCACCCGCCAGCGCTCTGTGTCCCGGCGTAGCAGGCAGTTCATTGACCACCGGCATCCAATGACGTTCCCGTTGAAAAGGATATCCCGGCACAGTCACATGCTGATGCGAAAACGGTAAACACACAGCCTCCCAATGCAAAGCAAGCCCAGCCTCAAAAAGTCGCGCAACCGAAGAAAAAAGGGTGAAGAGACCCTCGTGACCCGGAGCCGCAGAAGGAAAAGAACGTAAACCGGTTTCGCACTGTTCCACCAAACCGGACAGTGCCGCAGAGGGCCCTGCTTCTACTGCCAGCGAGTGGCCTTCCGCAAGCACCTGCACTGCCCGGGAAAAATGCACAGGAGCTGTAATCTGGCGTATCCAGTAGGCTGATGCGGTAGGGCTTCCCCCCTCGCCGGCCATGCTGGAGACAAAGCGCATTCGGCGCGGTACGCCATAGGATTCTCCAACAGAATATTCATCCGGCGCGGTAAAGACTTTTCCAGCGGCATCGGCATCCGGCGCAATAAAAGAAACATTCGCAAGGGACACCCCAAAAATCTCCGCCGCTCCCTGCATATCAGGGGAATGGAAAGGGCGACTCACTCGCAGTTTTTTAAAACTCACCCCGTGCGAAGCCAATGTCTGCAAAAGGGCTTCCACCGCCTGTTCCGGGCCGGAAACCACGCAATTTTGCGGGGCGTTCACAGCAGCAAGCACAACCTGCGGAAATTCTTGTAACAATTGTAAGAGCATTTCTTCAGCGATAAATATCGCCGCCATAATTCCCGCAGGAGCTGATTCCATAGCTTTACCCCGCAAAACAGCAAGGCGCAGCATATCCTCAAGGGACAAAATTCCCGCAGCCACTGCTGCCGGATATTCCCCAATGCTATGCCCCGCCGTGGCGGAAAAGCGCAACCCAAAGGATTCCCACAATTGCCACAGCGCATAAGACACTGAAACAATCAAAGGCTGGGCCAGACTGGTTCGCTCAAGCTCCCGTGCAGAAGTATCTCCAAAAAGCAGAGGCAACAGCGCAATACCATGCCCCTGCACAATACCGGCACAACGATCAAGGGCCTGCCGAAATACCGGATAGCTGTAATACAGCTCCTTACCCATGCCGGGATACTGCGACCCCTGCCCCGTAAAAAGCAGAGCAAGACCATTACCAGACGCCGTGGCACCTTGGGCAAATGCACCTACCTGCGGCTCTCCCTGTACGCCGGCCTGCAACGAAGCAACCAGTTCTTCCGCTGTGCGCCCAACGACCGCCAGACGGTATGTGAAATGACTGCGCTTACAGGCAAAAATCCGGCACATGGCTCCCAGTTCTTCCAGTGAAAGCGAAGGAATACGGGCGGCACAGGCAAGAGCCAGATCTCGCAGCGCCTCGGGTGTTTTCCCCGAAAGCGGCAACACAAAGGCAGCAGGAGGCTCAACACATGCAGCCGCCCGCAGACTAACCTTACCCGACTGAGTTATCGTGGCTTCATCCATTTGTACAAGCGCAGCCGTATTGACCTGTTCGGCAGCAGCTTCGCTCAACTGCGATTTTTGGTATTCTTCCACCACAGCATGCCCGTTAATACCAGAAAAGCCAAAAGCGTTCATACCCGCCCGAAGCACCCCCTCCCGCTTCCAGGGCACAGGCCCGGTGGGTGCTTCCACAGCATTTTTCGTAAAATCAAAGCGGGTATTGGGGCGCGTAATATGAATATTGGCAGGAATAGTCCGGTGCCGCAGGCACAGCAAAATTTTGAGCAAAGAGGCAAGGGCCGCCGCCGGTTCCAGATGCCCAATATTGGCCTTAACCGATCCAATAAGCAGGGGCTCCCCGGCAGAACGGTCAGCGCAATACGCAGCCGCCAGAGAATCCAGCTCTATGGAATCACCCAGGGCCGTACCTGTGCCGTGGGCTTCCACATAGCTCACTGCCTGAGCAGGCAGACGTGCAGCCCGCAACGCTCCGGCGATTACCTTTTGCTGAGCCAGCCCATTGGGAGCGGTAAGCCCATTGCTTTTCCCATCCTGATTAATGCAGGTGCCCACAATGAGTCCCAGTATCCTGTCGCCGTCGCGTTCCGCATCACAAAGGCGCTTGAGAAGCACCACAGCGCCGCCCTCGCCCCGCCCATATCCATTTGCCCCATCATCAAAGGCCTTGCTGCGCCCATCCGGGCTAATAGCCCCAAGCTTGGTAAAGCAGATATGCAGATCAGGAGTAAGCATCAACGTAACCCCGCCCACTAGCGCCAGATTCGATTCTCCGCTGTGCAGGCTCTGACAGGCGCAATGTAAGGCTACCAAGCCGGACGAACAGGCAGTATCAACACTCCAGCACGGCCCCTCAAATCCATAAAAATACGAAAGCCTGCCCGCAGCGGCGCTGGACGTGGTGCCGGTAAGGGAGTAAGCGTCGATGCGCTCTCGATAAAAAGAATCACGGTGCGCCCGGCTGTATTCGTTGTTGGTCATGGCCAGAAAAACGCCTGCCTGTCGCTCCCGCCAGCGAGCAGGATCAATACCCGCATCTTCAAAGGCCTCCCAGGAAAGCTCCAGCAAAAGACGCTGCTGCGGGTCAAGCTGTACAGCTTCCCGAGCGGAAATGTTGAAGAAAAATGGATCAAATCTGTCAATGGGCGTTGTGAGAAAGGCGGCCTCACGGGTATACATCTTCCCCGGCGCATCCCTGTCGGGATCATAGTAGCAATCCTTATCCCAGCGCTCCGCCGGAATAGGAATAACCGCATCCCCACCCCCCTTGATAAACTCCCAATATTCGTCCATATTGCGTATACCGCCGGGAAAGCGACAGGCTGTTCCCACAACGGCAATGGGCTCGTCACGCTGATGAGCACCCACGGAATTTTCTGAAATGCGCTCATGCGGCGCACTTGAATCTTCACGAGCCAAAACTTTGTCTCCCAAAGCCGCCCCACCTGTTTCCGCAAGCAAAAGATCAGACAGATGCCGGGCCAGACTGCGTGCATCCGGGTAATTGAAAATAATGGAAACAGGCAAGGCCAACCCCAACAATTCCGCCATGGCTGTACGCAAGCGAGTGGCCAACAGCGAGGTTACGCCCAGCGACTGAAAAGAAGCCTCCGCAACCTCCGGCTCAATCAATTTTCTCTTCTCTGCCAGGGTTTTCTCCGCACTCCCTGCTTCTTCCGAATCCCCAGCCCCGATGGAAAACAGAGAAGTAACTGCCGCTAGCACATGGTTTTGCAAAGCGCTCAATCGCTCAGTAAGGGGTAAGCGGCTCAAGGCTAGACCTTCCCCAGTCACAGCGAAAGACCCTACAGATGCCCCACACCCAGAAATTAAATCTCCTGAATTTGTTGCAGGGCAAGAGTATTGCGCCTGCCCATTTCGCAATGCCGGATCAGGGTGTGGCAGTCCTTTGCGAGGAGCAGAGTTCCTGCTCTCTCCTGCCCAGCCGGAAAGAAGATGCAAGTTCAACTCCATATCTTTGCAACTGTTTCCACCACGCACGAGGGAACCTGTACTCTGCACCACAAGCCCCTCTGCCCGTGCGCTCTCCGCGAGGGAAGCCTGCAAAACAGCATGAGGGGAAAGCTCCACAAAATGCCGAATGCCACACTGCAAAGCCCGTTTGACAGCGCTTTCAAATTGAACAGGCTCACTAATATGCCGCCGCCAATAGGATGCATCAAAATTCCCCGAAAGCAAGGGCGCGTTCGCTGAGATAAGCCCACCGTGTAGCGAGGAGACTAGAGAGGTATGTGGAGCTGCCGGAACAAGCGCCGCTATTCTCTCCGCAAAGGTATCCAGCCAGGGACTGACACCAGGCGAATGGAAAGGCACATTAATCCGCAAAAAACGGGTATTTTCTGCGTAGGAGGCAGCCAACTCTTCCAGCGCATCACCATCCCCGCTACACACGGTGGATGTGGGAGAATTAATAGCGGCAATGCGCACCACACCGCTATAAGGCGCAATAATATCCTGAACAGCAGCCGCAGGCAGGGAAAAATGCAGCATCCGCCCACTCCCGGCTGCCTGTTCCAGCACAGTGCTATGGTGCAGGGCAAGCAAGGCAGCATCCCTTGCCGAAAGTACCCCAGCTCCCCAGGCAGCCGCTACTTCTCCGCCGCTATGTCCCATGTACAGGGCTGGAGTGAATCCCCTGGCCTGCACCATGCGCAGCAAGCCAAACTCAACTGCCAAGATGGAAGGATGCCCCTTTGCCGCAGACAACATACGTTCATCCGCCCCTGCAAGGGCATTTTCCACAGACCAGCCCGCAAGGGCTTGAAAGGGAAGGGAAAACTCACGAAATCCCGCTTGAAAATCCTTGTTCGCTTCCAATAGCTCCCGGGCCATGCCCACCCACTGGGTACCTATTCCAGCAAACACAACAGCAAAGGGAACCGCCTCAAATTGCGTCATGCAGTACTACCTTAAGCCAGGAAGGCGCTGCCGCAGCAGGCCCTCCGGTATATTCCAGCAA
Organism: Desulfovibrio sp.; assembly: GCA_031546885.1. Classification (GTDB taxonomy): domain Bacteria; phylum Desulfobacterota; class Desulfovibrionia; order Desulfovibrionales; family Desulfovibrionaceae; genus Frigididesulfovibrio. The sequence continues at coordinate 3,339 of JAVBJS010000132.1, read as the reverse complement.
AAGCCGGTTATCATGGTTACGTATTTCTTCAAACCCGGCAAACTTATAAGTAACGTACATCATACGATTTTTGCCAGTTTCCACAAAATCTGCCTGAATTTTTTTCCCGGAAGCAAGACCCTGACGCACAATATGCGAAAGCATCACCCCGCCCACACCACGAGCCATAACCCGGCAGGACATAAGCAAGAGGCGAATAGTCCACACATCCTCACCGATTTCTACCAGCGACAGGCCTATTTTTCCATAGGGGCCAAACTTGTCTTCAAGAGCCGCCATATGCAGAAGGTGCCGATCTGAGCGGCGTAGCGCATCAAGATCGTCATGACTGTAAGTTATCCCTGTGGCATTAAGCTGGTTAGTACGTTCGGTAAGATCCACAGCCCGTTGCAAATCATTATCTCCCACCGGCGCAATGGTAAAAACCATATTCAGCCCAGCCAGAAAACTCTCCTTGGGGCCATCAAATTTTTCTTCCGACTGAGCGCGGGCCATATCCGTCTGATACAGCTTACGCCGCATGGCGGAATCTTCCGTCACGAAGCGCGGGGTAAATTCCGGCAGAGTTGGCAGTTCCGGCAATCTCTCAGCCAAATAGCAGCGCACGCCCGGAGCATGTGCCTGTACTTCCTCTCGCTCAAAGGGTTGATCATCCACAAAAGCCAAACTGTCTATGCTTATGTTAAGAGCCTTGGCAATGGCTTCCATAGATTGACTTTTAGGGCCAAAGTGAATTTGCGGATACAGAAAATATTCCTCCAAGCCGAAGTGCCGCAAACGCTCCATAGCGTCATTGTGATGGTTTTTGCTGGCAATGGACTGTAAAATACCGCGCCGATCCAGCTCCTCAACCACGCTCCGTGTCGAAGGGTAAAGCTCACCACCCCCACCTTCCAAAAGGGTGCCCTGCCATACGGTATCGTCCAAATCCCACACCACGCACTTGACCTGCTTAGTCATGCTTGCGTCTCCTTTTTCTACCATACCGAACCAAGGCGTCATTTGCGATCATCAGTTGATGCATTTGAGAACTGCCCTCGATGATCTCACAAATTTTGGCATCGCGAAAATACCGCATCACAGGATACTCAGGTGACGCCCCATTCCCGCCATGAATTTGCAGCGCATCAGAGGCAGCGCGTAACGCGGCGCGTGAGCAAAAATACTTGGCGGTAGCAATGCTCATAATAGAATCGGGCGAACCGGCCTCACGCTGGACGGCCGCCTGCATGGCAAGGGCCTGTCCCGCAGCCAGATCCGTTGCCATATTGGCTATCAGTTCCTGAATGAGCTGATGCTTGCGCAAAGGCTGATTAAACTGAACACGCTCTGAAGCATAGGCTGTAGCAGCCTGAAGGCAGCCTTCCATTATGCCTGCTGCGCCAAAACCCACTATGAAGCGCCCACAATCCAAAGCGTGAGAAGCCACAAAAGAAAAACCTCCTCCGGGAGGCCCCAACAGGGCTTCAGCCGAAAGAGGGCAGCCTTCAAAACAGAGCTGGGCTATCCCTGCCGCACGGAAGCCCAAAAGATCTTTCATGGGAGTAAGGCGCAAGCCCTGCGTGGAAGCAGGAACCAGAAAGGCGGCCAACCCCTCCTCCCCCAGCTTGGCAAAGACAAGAAAAAGATGAGCATGAGCAGAAGCGGAAATCCATTTTTTGCTTCCCTCCAGCACAAAACCCTGCGAAACATGCGGCGCGGCATCTTCCACACGACGCGCCATGCACAAGAGCCCGGCAGCATCACTGCCCCGCTCCGGCTCCGTCAAAGCAAAGGCAGCCCGCAGGGTTCCCCGGCTTAATCCCGGCAACCACTGCTCTTTCTGCCCTTGTGTTCCCCAGCGTAAAAGAGCCTGACACACCATGCAGTGGACGGTAAAAATACTCAGGAGCGAAACGCTCCCTCGTGCTATGTGAGCACACATTCGCCCAAGGCTCAGACTATCCAGCCCTTGCCCTCCCCATTCCTTGGGCACTGCGGCCCCAAACCAGCCTTTGGCGGCAAATGCATCCAAAATTTCCGGCGGGAGAGCCTGAGCCTCCTCCCATCCGTTAGAAAAAGGAAACACCTGCGTATCAATCCAGCCTTGCAGTTCTTGTATAGCATCCATAGTAACTTTCTTCACCTCAACAGATAGCGACTGTTGTACAATTGATTCCATTGAAAAAGATCAAACAGGAGCAGCCTGCCCATTTACAAGAGCAACAATGGCATCTATGGAATGGAAGTTGGACAAGGAAAGTTGCTCCCGGCTGACGGATATCTGAAATTCCTTTTCGACAAATAAGACCAACTGCATGGCAAACAGAGAAGTGACATATCCCAGTTCAAACATATTTTCGTTATCCTCAAGCTCCTCATCTTTGACATAGGCAAGGACAAAGTCGCGCACCGTCTGACGCACCTGTTGGCTCATACTATATTCTCCCGGATTCGTTGACGTATTCATAAAACCCTTTGCCGCTCTTGCGACCCAGCAACCCGGCATCCACCATTTTACACAGCAGGGGGCAAGGCCTGAACTTAGGGTCTTTATAGCTCGAATAAAGATTCTCAAGTGAAAGTAAGATGGTGTCAAGACCAATTAAATCACCAGTTTCCAGAGGGCCCATGGCATGCCCGAAGCAGGAGCGAAAAATTCGATCCACATCAACGGCATTAGCCACTCCATCCTGCACCAGCCAGATGGCCTCGTTCACAGTGAGCATCAGCACCCGGTTAGAAACGAAGCCGGGAGAATCGTTCACCACCACGGCGCGTTTTTTCATCTGACGAAGAAAACGCTTGCCTGCATCCAGAGTTTCCGGGGTGGTGTGATGGCCTTTAATAACTTCCACCACGGGCTTGAGCGGTACGGGATTCATGAAGTGCATACCCAGAATGCTTTGCGCACGCTTTGTCCAAGAGCCTATTTTAGTGATAGAAATAACGGAAGTATTCGCCGCAAAGCATACCCCGGGCCGACAAACCACATCCAGAGCCGGGTACACCAGGGCCTTGAGATTCTCTTTTTCCGTAATGTTTTCCACCACAAAATCGGCATCGGCCAGGGCCCCTATGTCGGTAAAACAGCGGATGCGTTCCATGCAGGCTTCCACATCCACATCTTCTCCCTTAAACAGCCGGTGCAGCCGCAATGCCTCACGAATTTCTTCCCGCGCAGCATGCAGAGTTGCCTCATCCACATCTATAAGCAAGGCTTGCATGCCATGCATGGCAAGGCATTGGCTCATTCCCCGGCCCATCACCCCCGCGCCGACAACTCCTATTTTTGCAAACTCCATAGAACCTTCCCTGTAGAACAAATTAAAAAGTTTAGGGGAAAGGGGGTGGGGGCTC
>JAVBJS010000001.1:0-8932 GCA_031546885.1 Desulfovibrio sp. | reverse complement strand
ATCTTGCTGAAAAATAAGACATAATTTTCCAACAAGCTTTCAAAATCCGCTACGAATTTTGAAAGAAAGGCACGCTGCGCTGTCCGCTTGCGGGCGCTTGCTGCGCAATCGCCAGAGTTCGTTGCAATGTGCAACGAACTCCACTATGTAATCGACATCATAGCCTTTGTCGGCAAGTACAGCATCTGCCGATTCCCCTTCAAGTAAAGGCAAGGCTTGGAGGCAATCTGCTTTCTCGCCCCCACCGCATTTCATATTGAATGTCGACACTACCTAGTTTGCAGGCGATACCGCATAGCTGCAAATGGCATCACCATCAAGCAGATCTATGTTTGCCGCCGTATCCTGAGCAAGGGCAGTGAGCAGTGTATCTATCTGCTGCCATACGGCCTGTTCACCGGCGAACTCTTCGCAGATTGAAAGAGATGCAGAAGCCTGCGCCATTAAGGGCAAGTAATTTGTTGATCCCAAAATGCTTTTACGAAGTGTAACGCAGGCGAAGGCGGCAAAGAGTCGGCAGGGGGGGTCTGTGTCGCTCAGGCCTGCCAGGAGCAGAGGGAGGGAAGCCCGCACTCGCAAGGGGTCTGCGGCAGCGAGCCGGGCCACGGCCCAGTAAGCACCACGGCGAAGAGGAGCATAGTCTATATAATTATCTTCATGCCCGGTATCGTGAATATACGACACCAGAATATGCCCGTATTCTTTGGCTAATGGGGGACATTCCGCCAGAATGCAGCCCATACTTTCGGGCATTCCCCAGCCGAGGTTTCCCGATTCTTCATTGAGGCTCCATGTGATGCGGCGCAGAATAATACGCGCTTCTTCCATATTGTTTTTGGCTATGGCGCAAACAACCTTGCCAAGGCACCAGGCGGCCTGCCAGCGAAATTCAGGTCGGGACAGCAGTGAAAACAGCGGAGCAACTATTCCTTGCAAGGTGCCTGAGCCGAGAATATCCACCAAGGTTGACCCACTCCAGTCACCTCTTGCCAAAAGCCGCGCTATGCGGTCTTTTTCTTGTCTAAATCGGGCCATGCTGATGCCTCATGAGGAAGCCGTTGATTTCATTTCTACATTGCTCTAAAACCAGGGGAACAGCTCAGGGCCAAAGCCTTCTTGCAGGGATTGCATGGATTGTTTTGCCTTGCTCATTTCTTCGTAGTTTTGCCTATCTGCGGAGAGGAGAGAATCGCAGCTATTGCCATTCCAGGTTGTGGAAACAACAGAGCCTGCCGCTGTGCTGAGAATTGTCAGGGTGCAGGTGCGTGTAGTCATGTGGGGCGGCACGAAATAGCGCTCAATGTAGACGACGGGAAAACCATCTCGATCTCTTCCCCGGGTGACCTCTCTCTCAACCCATTGCCCTGGAACCTGTTCTGTACGATGCATGAGCCAATCGGAACGTACCGTGCCGTCCGGCAACGGAGCCTGCTTATCTGGCTTACCAAAAAAAATCGAAGCTTGCTCCAGGCTTTTGGTATCAACCAAAAGCCGCTCAAAGCGCGTTTGCGCTGCGCAGGCACACAGGCCCAAGCACAAAAAAATAGTACAAACCCTCCGCAATTGGCGCACGGGAGATGGTCGCATAGCAGTCTCCATTTCTTAACCAAGCAATCCTAACCATACAGAGTTCGTTGCACAATACACCGAACTCTGTTTAATCGTCCCTTAAAAAGTCCTTCGAAGGCCCTTAAGAACCAGATGCCAAGAGAAGACATAATTTTATTGAATTATTTCAAAGCAGAAGCTGCTTTGAAATAAAGGCACGCTGCGCTGCTCGCTTGCGGGCACCTGCTGTGCAGTTGCCAGAGGCCATTGTGCAATGGCCTCATACTGTAGAACAAATTAAAAAGTTTCGGGGAAAGGGGGTTTTCCCCCTCCCCCGGTATTTCTATTCAACTATTCAGCGTCTTTGCTTTTTTGATACTCAGCGATAACTTTTTCAGCAACGGGCTGTGGGGCTTCTTCATAGTGGGAGAATTCCATAGTGAAGCTACCTTGGCCACCTGTCATGGAGCGCAAATCGGGCGCGTAGCGTAGAACCTCGTTCATGGGAACCAGGGCTTTTATCTCAGTGATACCGCTGGCGGAATCTGAACCAGATATTTTACCCCGCCGGCTTGAGAGGTCACCAATAACGTCTCCCATGTTTTCGTCCGGGATGGATATGGTGAGAATAACAATGGGCTCAAGGAGTATGGGCTTGCAAGTTTCCATAGCTTTTTTGAAGGCCAGGGAACCTGCTATCTTGAAGGCCATTTCGGATGAATCTACGTTGTGATAGCTGCCATCGTAAATTTTCGCCTTAAAGTCCACCATAGGATAACCGGCAAGGAACCCGCGCACGCTTGCTTCCTGCACTCCCTTATCAACTGCGGGAATATACTGACGTGGCACGACGCCGCCCACAATGGCGTCTTCGTAGCGGTATCCTTCCCCGCGGCCAAGGGGTGCAAATTCAACCCAGCAATCGCCAAATTGCCCACGCCCACCGCTTTGCTTCTTGTGACGACCTTGTACCTGCGCTGTGGCCTTGATAGTTTCCCGGTAGGGGACTTTGGGCGTTTTCAAAATAATTTCAACTTTATAACGCCGTTTGGCGCGCTCAACGGCTGTTTCAATATGCAACTGACCCATGCCGGAAACCAGAATATCACCGGTCTCTTCATCACGGCTTAACTTGAGGGTAATGTCCTCTTCAAGCAAACGCTGAACAGCGGCAAAAACTTTGTCTTCGTCCCCTTTTTCCTTAGGGGCGAGGGCATAGGAAATAAGCTGCGGCGGCAGCTTGGGGCGCACAAGCGTGAAATTAAGCTTTTCATCGCACAGGGTATCGCCCGTGCGGGTGCCTTTAAGCTTTGCCAGGGCTACAATGGAGCCGGGGCCCATGCTTTCCTTGGTGGGGGTTTGATTTTTACCGTTGAGCAAAATGGGCGAGCCTAGGCGTTCCATCTCGCCTGTGGTCATATTCTTTAGGGTGGAATCGCTGCTGATGGAGCCGGAAAGAACCCGCACCATGGAAAGATGCCCGGCAAAGGGGTCTGTTACTGTCTTAAAGGTAAAGCACACAGCGGGGCCGGTTTCCTGGGGAGTGAGTGTTTTGCCGTCCTCGCCCACAAAGGGAGTATGGTCAAGACCGCTGGGAAAAACCGCTTCAATGCAGTCGAGAAGCTGCTTTGCCCCTTTGTTTTCCAGGCCGGACAAAGCGACAACGGGCACCAGCCGGCCGTCCATAACGCCCTTGCGAAGGCCTTTCACAACATCTTCCGGGGAGAGGGAGCCTTCCTCAAGGTAGTGCTCCATGAGAACATCATCGCATTCTGCAATATTTTCGACAGCGGTTTCGCGCAAAAGGTCAATCTCATCCTGCATGTGCGGGGGAATGGCTCCTTCTGTCACGCTGCCCTTGCCGTCAAAAAAGAAAGCTTTACCGGCAAGCACATCCACAAGCCCCGTAAAGTCCGCCTGCTCGCCAATGGGTGCGTAAAGCAGTACAGAGCGAATGCCAGGCAAGGTGGAAAGACTGGCGAGAGCGCTGTTAAAGTCTGCCCTGTCACGATCCAGCTTGGTTATGGCGCAAATGGCAGGAAGTTTGGCACTCGCAACAGCATTCCAAATTTTCTTGGTAAGGGGGCGCACACCATCCACCGCATCAATAACAAAAACAGCACTGTCCATACCGGCCAGAGCCATATCCATGTCACCCACAAAATTCCCGTCGCCCGGCATGTCCATGAGAAAATGGCGGGACTCATTCCGCATAAAGGTGGCAAAGCCGGACTGAATACTCCCTCGCCGTTTAATTTCTTCCGGCTCAAAGTCGAGAGTAGTGTTACCGTCTTCAATTTTTCCCTGCCGGGAGATAATCCCCGTGTGCAGTAAAAGCATTTCCGCAAGGGTGGTTTTTCCACACCCGCCGGTGCCGACAAGGGCGTAGGTTCGTTGTGCGTGAGTGGCGCTTGACATACTTGCTCCATACCGTAACAGTGTTATGGGTATCAGGCTGGCCCAGGGTATGGTCAGGGTGTATTTATACCATTCACCCCAACAAAATCATCTAGTTACGAGTCTTATTCTGTAAAATCACACCCTGAGTGTGTTTTTTCGCAATAAAAAAACCGGGAACTCTGTATTCATACCATAGAGATCACTCTAGGAATTCTGTTGCTTTATTGTCAAGGCATCTCTGGAAGGATTATCGAAAAAATATAAAGAAACACTGATTAATCCGAGTATTCCATGAGCTCAAGATCATTTGCCTCTTTTAGTTTGTTATATCGGTAAGTTACCATGCGCAGCACCCCCACCATTTAGCTATATAAATTGAAGCCGTTATGCAATGGCCTCTGGCAACTGCGCAGCAGGTGCCGGCAAGCGAACAGCTCAAGAGATTCAGTCCCTCTGGGTTTCCTCCCTCAGCACTTTCCCCGGCCCTGTCCGCCTATATTTTTCATTTGAAGAATAGGATGTTTTAGCGTAGTATCTTTCCTTGCGTACAATTGTACAATGTTACAAGCATGAGGGACAACATGGAGCGAGCGCTTGAAAAAATGGCAAAGCAGTTAAATGCCTATGATGAATCCTCATTAATGCGCTTGTGGCAGCAATATGCTTTGCGTGTGCATGAGTTTGAGCCCAGTAAAAGGTGGGAAGAAGCGGCGCTGGTTTTAAGCTTTATTCAGGCTGTGCGCTGGAAAAATCAGCTTTTTAACTATCATCTGGCTCAAAATTCTTCTCCCGTGGGGGCAAGCGACGTAGGGTTTACCCCTGCCTTTCTTGCGGGTCTTGCGGAAAAGACACCCCCGACAGAGGCCCCCGCACAGCCGAAACAGAAAGCCACACGGCTCCCTTTTCCCCCAAAAAAAGAATAAGACCACACAAAATATATCAGGAGTCCATTACACAAGAGGGCCGCAGTTGCGTACTCCATACGCACCAGCGAGTAGTGCAGTGTGCTTTTATTTTCAAAGCAGCTTTTGCATTGAAAAATTTGCCAAAAAGCACGCCCTCTTGCCTTTTTAATTTTTAACAACCACACCGAACTTTTTACGGCCGATGTAAGTAGCGTTGTTAGCGCATCGTTGAAATAAGGAGATTCCATGTCAAACATGGTTATAGTAGGTGCCCAGTGGGGCGATGAAGGCAAAGGCAAAATTGTAGATTTGCTCTCTCCTGAGATTGCGGCTGTTGTGCGCTTTCAGGGAGGCAATAATGCCGGACACACCGTTATTGTAAACGGCGTCAAACACATCTTGCACCTTATCCCTTCCGGCATTTTACATCCTGACAAGATCTGCCTTATCGGCAACGGCGTCGTTATTGACCCTGTTGTCTTATGCGCGGAAATGACGACGCTACGTGAAAAGGGCATAGATGTCAGCCCGGCGAGACTTAAAATTTCCCACAAAGCGCATTTAATTATGCCATACCACAAGGCCCTTGATCAGGCCCGGGAAATCGGCAAGGGCAATGCCAAAATAGGCACCACAGGCCGTGGCATCGGCCCGTGCTATGAAGACAAAACCGGCCGCGTAGGCATTCGAGCCTGCGACCTGCTCGACCTTACCCTGCTTGAAACCAAAGTTAAAAATGCCCTTGTGGAAAAAAATGCCCTCTGCGTACTCTACGGCACAGAGCCCCTGACCGTTGACGCGGTTATGGCAGAAATTTTGCCTGTTGCCACACAGCTCGGGCCACACCTCGCAGACATCAGTTCGGAAATTGCAAACTGCGAAAAAGCGGGTGGCTCCATCATGTTTGAAGGGGCGCAAGGGGTACACCTTGATATAGATCACGGCACCTATCCCTTTGTCACCTCCTCAAATACTGTGGCCGGCAATGCCGCTGCCGGCAGTGGTGTTGCTCCGGCAAAGCTTGGTCGCGTTGTTGGCATTGTCAAAGCATACACTACCCGCGTTGGCTCTGGCCCCTTCCCTACCGAATTAACTGATGCCACGGGTGAGTACTTACAGGAAAAAGGCGCGGAATTTGGCGCCACAACGGGCCGTAAGCGCCGCTGCGGCTGGATGGATATAGTGCTTTTGCGCGAATCTATTCGCCTTTGCGGCATTACAGAAATAGCGCTGACAAAACTGGATGTCCTTTCCGGTTTGCCGGAGCTGCGTATATGCACGGCATACCAATACGCCGGCGCAGACTGCCTCTTCCCGCCACAGCAGGAAGGTGCCATGTCCACGGTTAGCCCAACTTATGAAAGTATGCCCGGCTGGGTGGAAAATATTGAAAAAGCCCTTACCTGGGAAGCTTTGCCTAGGGCGGCACAAGAATACGTCACTCGCCTGGAAAAGCTTACCGGTGTTCCGGTTTCCATTATTTCCACAGGCCCGGATCGCGCTCAAACTATTATCCGCTCCCGCGCATAGCAGCAAAGAGTTGCGGAAGGATTTATAGAACGATTATTTGGGGAGGTTTCACCTCCCCAAACCCCACCAGCAAAGGGGGTGACCCCCTTTGCAAACCTTATTTTAGACACTAACTAAGGCTACAACCAAAGTTTTTCAAAAATACACAAATAGCGACACGCCATGACGCAGCCTGCGACTCCCAAGAAAAGCCCCGCCCGCAAAAGCCCTGCCAAAACTTCCGGCACGGGAAAAAAAACGCCCACCGCCCTGTCGAATGATGCAGAAACCAACGAGACAAGCGGCCCTGCCACGCTGGAAGAAGATGCCCTCCCCACTCAAGAAACCCTGAATAGAAATCTGGCGCTGGTGCGCGCATTCATGGAAAACCCTCGCCAGGAACGCATCCGGGATTTTCTTGAGCGCCTTGCAGCACAGCCTCCACAGGTACTTCTGCTAGAAGGCGGTACAGTTAACGAGCGCACAGCAGCAGCCCTCTTTTGGGCATTGCGCCTGAACTGCTTAGCTGCGTCACCCCCCACCCTCGGCAATACAGACAACTTCAGTGGTTCCGGCAACTCCGACTCCCTTGATAGTCGTGATAATCTCAGTGCTTCCGGCCCCTCCGACAATTCTGCCGATTTCTATACCGTACCCTGTTGCTCCTGTTCAAACTGTTTGCGTTTTCTCGGCCATACCCATCGCGATTTCTTTTTTCTGGATGGGCTCGCTGGGAGCATCAAGATAGATGATGTCCGTGCCATACGTGGAGTTATTGGCGAATCCCCCCGGGAGGCCACCTATCGCGTGGTTATTTTTCGGGAAGCCCAGGCCCTTGTCGAAGCGGCAGCCAACTCTCTGCTGAAATCCTTTGAAGAACCACGCCCCGGCACCTCTTTTCTTTTGCTGACACCGCAGCGAGAGCGACTTCTGCCCACACTTGTATCCCGTAGCCTCACCCTTACCCTGCCCTGGCCTGTTTCAACCCTGAGCGAACCAGAGACAAAGCGGCCTCACAGTACCAGCATGGGGCTTGAGACCGGTACAGCTCACAGCGCTCCTGTGATGCATACCGGCACGCCACACACCCGTGGCGCTGGCACAGCATACTCCCATACTACGGAAACCCCACCAGCCTATAATATGGAAGACTCCACTGGCCTTGATCTTATTCCGTGGGAAGCATCGCTTTGTCTTTTTCTGGAAACGGGGCGAGGATGGTTTGACCGCACAGGAATGAAAGGCTCCGTTACCGCGCCCCTTGTTCATGCTATCTTGAATATGTGCCGCAGAGCTTTGGCCCAGAGCATTCTCACCACTACTCCACAAAATCCACTGGCTCGCCTCTTCTCACGCTTGCCAACCCCGCGCCTGCGTATGGTAGATGAGGTACTGGCTGAATGCCAGGATAGCCTCATTTATATGGTAAATCCTACCCTGGTACTGGAATGGATGGCAACGCGGCTGTATCTGCTCCTACCCCGGTAACTTCCCTGCGCTGCTCGCTTGCGGGCGTCTGCTGGCGCATCCGCCGAGGCCATTGTGCAATGGCCTCGGCTTAATGCAACCCGTCACGAATTGACCCATGTTATACATTTGAGGCCGGGAATACGCTCAAACTCTTTCAGATTATGCGTAATAAGCGTGAAGTCCTGGGCCATAGCCTGAGCGGCAATGAGCATGTCCATGCTGCCGATGGGTTTGCCCTGCCTTTCCAATTCCACTCTGATTTTCCCATAGATAAGAGCGGATTCGGTATCAAACGGGATTATCTCCAACGGCAAAAGAAAGGATTCCAGGGCCAAGGTATTTTTCTCTCTGGCCGCGCTTTTTTCAACCCCGTATTGGAGTTCCGCCACCGTGATAGAGGATATGGCAATATCCCCCGGTACAAACTGCTCAAAGTGCTTGCGCACTTCCGGCGGTTTATTTTTTATCATGTAAACGCAGATGTTCGTGTCCAGAAGAACGCGCATCAAAAGTCCTCCCGAACATCCACAGGGAGTTGGTCGCGATCATCCATGAAGTCGGAAGAAAACATGGAGAGGGATTCCAAAAGGGTATCCCACGGCTCATCGTAGGGCAGAAGCACAACCGCCTTTCCCACGCGCTTGATGGTAACGCTGTCACCTTCAAAGCGGAAGTCTTTGGGTAGCCGAACCGCTTGGCTTTGACCATTTTGAAATAGTTTAGCTTGTTGCATGGCGACCTCTCATTAGTATATACTTTTAATATATACTAATGAGAGATTTGTCAATGGGGCTAGTGCTTACTTTTGCAAGTAAGCACTACAAAATCCGACAGGATTTTGCGCCGACTGAGTCGGCGTGCCTATTAAAAATCAGTAATATTTTTGTTATTTTTCGGAAACAGTGAAGTTTTATGCTCGAAATTTTAACAATTAGACACTAGTTGAGGCCATTACACAATGAGGCCATTGCACAATGGCCTCTGGCAACTGCACAGCAGGTGCCCGCAAGCGAGTAGCGCAGCGTGCCTTTATTTCAAAGCAGCTTCTGCTTTGAAATCATTCAATAAAATTATGTCTTCTCTTGGCATCTGGTTCTTAA
>JAVBJS010000028.1:0-6250 GCA_031546885.1 Desulfovibrio sp. | reverse complement strand
AAGCCCCTTAAGACAAAATGCCAAGAAAAGACATAATTTTTCTCAAATGATTTCAAAACAGAAGCTGCTTTGAAAGAAAGGCACGCTGCGTTGCACGCTTGCGGGCACCTGCTGTGCAGTTGCCTGAGGCCATTGTGCAATGGCCTCAATCTCCCGTAATCTTAACAACCTCGTCGCGGCCGTCAAATTCTGTTACAAGCACGTCAACTCGATCCGCCCTCTCCGTCGCAAGCCTGACGCCCGCATAATTTGGCTGAATAGGTAACTCACGGTGCCCCCGATCCACAAGCACGAGCAGTTCAACTTTGTCGGGCCTGCCAAAATCCGCAAGAGCCTCCAGCGCAGCGCGAATAGTACGGCCTGTAAAAAGCACGTCATCCACTAATATCAGGGACTTATCTTCAACATCAAAGGGTATTTTTGTTTTGCCCACAGCAGGCTTACGGCTCCGCATTGTCCAGTCGTCCCTGTACAAGGTAATATCCAGACTTCCCGTAGCAACAGGATAGCCAAGCTGCCTTGCTATGCTCTGCTGCAAGCGCTCAGCAAGGGCAACCCCGCGCCGCTGAATGCCGATAAGGCCTAGATTGCGACAATCCCCATGCTGCGAGAGAAGTTGCCCTGCAAGCTTTTCCAGAACTCCCGCCAATTGTTGCTGTGTAAGAATTGTGGTATTCATGAGGCCTCCCTCTGGCCCAGGGTCTGCTTTTCAAGGTTGAGTAAAAACTTTTTGCGGTGCAGCCCCCCCGCGTATCCGGTAAGGCTTCCATCATTCCCTACCACTCGATGGCAAGGAATGACAATACCAATAGGGTTATGTCCCACGGCCCCACCCACTGGGCGCGCCGAGCGAGGACGCCGCATTGCGGTAGCAATATGGGAATAACTGCACGTTGTCCCATATGGAATTGCTCGCAAGGCTGCCCAAACCTCTTCTTGAAAAGGAGTACCCATTGGGGCGAGAGGAAAAGAGAACTGCCGTAAGGTGCCGGCAAAAAACGCAGCCAGTTCTTTTGCTGCCCAGGGAAAATAGGGCGAAAGGGCTTCCACAGTCTTGGGCGTGGCACTCGCCTTGGAAGAAACAAGCTCGCCTTCTGCAGAAAGCAGCGGGGCGCTTCCCAGTTTTCCGTCAAATTGATGGGGAAAGTGTTTCTGTTCTTCCATAAACCAGATGCCCACAATGCCAGCATCTGTTGCCGCAAGGAGTATCTCACCCAGGGGGCTTGCGGTTTTTGCAATGTGAATGGGCATAAACACTCCTTATTATGGTTCCAGAACAACAGTTTTTATAAAGTCGTTTCTCGTAGTTTGCCCTGCTCCAGACAATACCAATGTGTGCAAAGGCGAGCAAGAAAATCTCTGTCATGGGCAATAGCCACAAGGGGCAGGCCTGTCTGTTCAACGGCTGCAATGAGACGCTCGCGGGCATCCGGATCAAGATCATTAGTTGGCTCATCCAACAGCAACAATTTAGGCTGCATAACCAGTACCGTTGCCAAGGCTGCAAGTTTTTGCTCTCCGCCGGAAAGGCAACCGCCATTACAGTGGGCCAAGGCTTCAAGTTTCAGCAGGGCCAACATTGATTCTGCAAGCTTCCGCGCCTCACTCTGGGATTTTCCCTGATTATACGGGCCGAAGGCAACGTCTTCTAGAATCGTTGTGCAAAAAAGCTGATCCGCCGCATGTTGTAGCAAGTACCCCGTCTGGAGGCGAAGGGAAAGAAAATCACTTTCCGAGCTGCACGCCTTACCGTCATGACTGACAGTACCCGCTACCGGGCGAATAAGACCTGTAGCAATATGCAACAACGTACTCTTTCCCGATCCGTTGTTTCCTAAAAGTCCAATGCGCTGTCCCGGCATAACGGCAAGATTGACATCTGAAAGTAAAGGAGCAGAGCGTCCAGTGGCTGTAAAGTGTATTGCTCGAAGCTCTAAGAGAGGATGCAGGGCTGATTCCATTGTGTTATACCCATTCAATACAGATAATAAACAGTGTAGTACAACAAATGCCACAGCATAATAAAGTACTCTGTGTATTCCAGGGGGCCTCCGCTTCTTCAAGCAAGGGAAATTTACCACAAAATCCCCGTAAGCGCATAGCCATGTTGACTCGTTCCGCCCGCTGCCATGAACGAACAAGCAGCATAGAAGCAAGATAGGCATATATCCGATATGACGCAAGATTGGAACGAGGACAAAATCCTCGCAGCCGAGCCGCTTGCAACAGTTGCCAATATTCACGCTGCATGCGCCCAAGGTGCGCATACGTAACCAGAAGCAACGTAACCAATTTGGCGGGAACGCGAAGACACAGCATGGCCTGGGCATTCGCTGCAACAGAAGAGCTCCCCACAAGCGCCAGAAACATGCCCGCCATGGCGTTTGCCTTCATGGTAATGCCCCCGGCCAGGAGAAGACCGGGCAACCCCAGGCTCAGACGGCCAAATACTATCAGTCGATCTTCTGGCCGCAAATGCTCGGTCAGGAAAAAGGGCAGAGTAATCCAAAGAAAAACAAGAAAAATATTAACGGCTATGAGAGTACGCCGTATATCTCTCCACCCGGTTCCTCCAAAATACAGAAAACACGCACTTGCGAAAAGCGCCAGACCTAGTGCGGCATACCCTGAAATTCCATTTATCCCCACAGAAAAAACAATAGCTGCCACAAGCTTTTCCGCAGCCCCATATTTCTGTAGCGCCAGTGCGCCGTGAGAAAAATACCTTCCTATCATAGAGGTGTGGCGGACTTGGCAGGAGCCGCCTGGCGATTGGAAAAGTCAAAAAGCGAAGGCAAAACACGTGAAAGGAATCGCACAGCAATGGCGGTAATTACCCCTTCAAGCAGCATAATCGGAATGTGGTTAGTAACCAGCACAATAGCTGTGGCCATAAACTCCTCACCTGAAAAAATTAAGGCCGCCGCCACAAGAAGCGCACTTCCAGCAACAGCACACGCTCCACATAAAAAAGCTGCCAGCAGGTTGGGGTGAGGAGGCCGAAGCCAATGGCGAAAAATCATGCCGCACAATACAGCCGGAAAACCCATAATGCAAATGTTCAGACCGAGCGTTGTGATGCCGCCAAATTGAAAGAGAAGCGCCTGCAATATCAGTGCAACCGCTATTGCAGGCAGAGCTGTTACGCCGAGTATCGCCCCCATGAGGCCGTTGAGAACAAGGTGTACACTTCCCGGCCCAACGGGAATGTGAATAAGCGAAGCCACAAAAAAAGCAGAGGAAAGCACCCCCACGGTCATGATGTGTTCCCACAAAAGCTTTTTCACAGCATAGGCCAGGCTGATAACCGCCAGCACCGCTCCCCCAGCAAGAACCGGAGTTGAAAGGACTCCTTCTGAAATATGCACCTTACTTCCTCACTTGGCGTAATATGAGCGCAAAACAAAGAATAATGCCGATGCCACCCACAATTTTACTAAGCCCCGGCGTCGTTTTGGCTGCAAATTCCGCTACGCCTTCCAGAGCCGGTGTTACAGGGGATTCTACCGGTACTTGTGGAACAGAAGCCGCAGCCGCCGGAACGGATGCGGCCGTTGGGGCCGACACGTCTGATGTAGTCGCCGGAATTGCTGCACCTGTTGCCGTTACAGCAGATTGCGCTTCTTTTGAGGTTTCGGGCAAGGGCCAGGATTCCAGTAGAAATTCAGCCCTATGCCCCTGTCCCGCATTCAGAACAAAGGTAAGAGGCTGCTTTTTCTGAGGAAAATCAAAACAAGCTCGGCCCCGCGTATCGGTAACTGCCGTAGCAAGCACAACCCCGTCAGCATCGTGCATGGTGACAACGCCATTTTGAACTTTTACGTTACCACTAAAATAGCTTTCCGTACAAATACTGTTATCCTGAACCCTTACAAAGATAAAAACCCCATGCGCGTACGCTTCACCCGCAAGGAACAGATGCACAACGCAAAATGCCCACAGAAAGAAGCGCATTGGTTTTTCGCGTAAATCAAAAGAGAGGGAAAGAATCATTGGGGAGTGAGGGGGTTAACAGCAGGAGCTGGATAAAAATGCACCCAGATCACTGCCCCTTCTTCCACAGGTTTTTGCACCTTCTCATGCTCAAGCGTATAAGAAGCCGTTTTCAACGCGGCAAAACCCCACCAGCCGGCCTTGGGGGGAGCATAGAAAAAGACGCCGTTGGCATCTGCCTTGACAACCTGGGGAACCATACCCGCATGGGGGGGGATGCCCCGCAGTGCCGGGCCAGGGTACCATTCCACCTCAATTTCAGCATGCGGTTCAGGCACACCGTTACGCATGACTACACCACGAAAAATATTATTCATATAGAGCGTGCCGGGATTCTCCAGCGGAACGATCTCTGCCGGTAAACCCAGCGGGTTTTCCCATTCGGCATCTTGCCCAAAGGCCGAAACATACACCTTGGTGTGGTGTATAATAAAGGTATCTTCTTCCTTTTCGTAATAAGGCTGCGGGGTCATGACAAAAGCATACAAGCCAGGATTGGTTATTTTATAGGTAGTTTTCCAGGTTGTGTGCCCTTGCTCTTTCACTTGGGACAGCGTGCCCAAAAGATCTGTTTTTGTACCGGCTGAAAAAACACTAAAAGCGGCAGGGCGCGCCAAATCCATTCCTGTATTTTCAAAGGGATGCCAAAAACGTAGCGTCATTTCCACATCTGCTGTCTTGGGAGAAGCAACAATAGTACGCGAAGGAATCACCATACCAAAATGAGTAAACCCATCATGGGGGTAAAGAGTCAGGGCCAGAAACAGGGCGAGAAAACTGCTGAGATACTTCATAAATACTCCTCATCTGACATTCTTGCACAGCACAGCGTGTTACTTTTTTTACTTTTGTAACACCTTAGCAAGGTACGCTAAAAAGTCAACAGGGCTCCCTTTTGAAAAGGCTGCAAGCCTTGTCCACAGCTTTATAAAAATAAATTTTATAAATTCTCAAAAAAACACTTGCTTTTTATTTTGCATTTCAGTAGAAAAGCATCTCTTGATTGCCGGGGTAGCTCAATTGGTAGAGCAGGGGACTGAAAATCCCCGTGTAGGCGGTTCAATCCCGTCCCCCGGCACCATTTTTTAGGGCAAAGTTGTCCATAGAAGCCCGAAACTACTGAATAAAGTCAGTGTTTCGGGCTTCTTCATTGTCTCAGTAAATCTCAGTAGGTTCGTTGACAGCCAACGAATTTGGGGGCAACAATGGGGGCAAGTTTCAGGCATTTTGCCTGAAAAACTCCCACAAAAAGGAGTTGCCCCCATGCCCCTCACAGATACCGCGATCCGTTCCGCTAAGCCGCAAAATAAGCCAATTAAGCTCTCTGATGGCGGAGGCTTATACCTCGAAGTTGCCCCCAGCGGGGGCAAGTGGTGGAGACTGAAATACAGGATAGACGGCAAGGAAAAAAGAATCTCCCTTGGCGTCTACCCGGCTATTACCCTAAAGAAGCGCGGCAACGGCGTGATGAGGCCAAGGAACAGCTTGCCCAGGGCTTTGACCCCAGTGAGCAAAAAAAGGCCGTTAAGGCGGCAGCCATTGCAGAGAAGAAGGAAAAAGAAAACACCTTTGAAGCTGTGGCGCGTGAATGGTTCACCTCGTACTCGTCCACACTGAGCGAGAGACACGCCAAGAAATTACAGCGCTACTTGGAAAATGCTATCTTCCCCGTTTTTGGAGGCAAGCCCGTTTCCAGCGTTGAGCCGTCCGACATCCTGGAAGTTGTTCGACCGAAAGAAGCCAAAGGCCGCATTGAAACCGCGCACAAAATTTGTCAGCTTTGTGGACAGGTGCTTGAGTTCGCCAAAATCACAGGACGCATCAAGTACAATGTCGGCACAGGACTCAGCCGCGCCTTGCAACCTATCCGCTCACAAAGCTACCCGGCTATTACCGAACCCAAAGCCATTGGCATGCTGCTTCGGGACATCGACGCCCACGAAGGGTATTTCTCCATAAAGTATTTCCTGAAAATTCTCCCGTTCGTTTTCACTCGCCCCTCAGAGCTACGCTTGGCTACATGGGGCGAAATAAATTTTGACGAAGCCATGTGGCGCATTCCCGCCAAGCGCATGAAAATGCGCAGGCAGCAATGCCTTCCATATCGTCATATTCGGACAAGCCGCGTTGCCACAGCTCCAAGAAAAAGCCATCACCTTCCCACTCTCGGAAGTATCTGTGAAT
This sequence comes from Desulfovibrio sp., assembly GCA_031546885.1. Classification (GTDB taxonomy): domain Bacteria; phylum Desulfobacterota; class Desulfovibrionia; order Desulfovibrionales; family Desulfovibrionaceae; genus Frigididesulfovibrio. The sequence continues at coordinate 73 of JAVBJS010000028.1, read as the reverse complement.
GGCGCTTGGGCTTCCAAAGACCTCTTTCGGCAGGGCTTTCCACTGAATTCCTGTCCGTAAGACATGCACAATG
>JAVBJS010000108.1:0-24371 GCA_031546885.1 Desulfovibrio sp. | reverse complement strand
TGCAACGAACTCTGGCGATTGCGCAGCAAGCGCCCGCAAGCGGACAGCGCAGCGTGCCTTTCTTTCAAAATTCGTAGCGGATTTTGAAAGCTTGTTGGAAAATTATGTCTTATTTTTCAGCAAGATAAAACGATACATTTTCTTATTCAGTGAAGATAAAGAGAAAGGCACGCTGCGCTGTTCGCTTGCGAGCACCTGCTACGCAGTTGCCAGAGGCCATTGTGCAATGGCCTCGAAGTGGTCGAACGATACGCTGCGATGTGGATGTGCTTGTAAAGCTTCAGGAGCTTGTGGCTCGGCGTACCACTCCATCGAATTGAAAGCACTTACAAGCACAATGGAACAGTAAATCTCTTTGCTGCGCTTGAAGTGCCCACTGGTTATATTCATGATGAGGTTACGCCGCGCTGCTCGCTTGCGGGCGTCTGCTGGCGCATCCGCAGAGGCCATTGTGCAATGGCCTCGTTTGTCCTTTTCTGGGGTCTTCCGCGTATACAAAGCGGAAACAAACGGATAAGGATCTGGTTTTGCTTTCAGAGTTGACATTACTCTGCTGATGTCACGGGTTCAGTCGCGTGGAGCAAAAGGGGGGTTCCCACACACATGGGGCCAAAATCAACGCGAACGCCCAAAACAGCCCCGAGGGGGATTGGGGAAAGTATAGAATTGAAGCGGGCAAAGCGGGGTTGCCATGTGAAGCAGGGGCCGACCAAAGTAGAAGTCCACTGCTTATTTTTTTTACCAAAACACTTGTTGAGAAGCGACCAGACAGTTTTTGCTGACGGCAGTCGGGCGTCTGGATAGTGGAAAAGCGGATGTGGCTCACCCCATAAACGCTTTCCCGCGCAAACAGAAAGGCTGTTAGGAAAAATGAGAATAATACCAGAACAGGCCACTCTGTTTAATTCTTCAAATACAGATTCAGGATTCTCCCAAAACTCAAGGGCTGCAACGGCTACAGCGTAATCGAATGAACAGTCGTTCAGGGGGATGTGATCGGGCGCACTGAGGATAAAATCTATGTGGCGATGCACGCTTTCACGGGCAAGCGAGAGGAATTCGGGGTCATCGTCTTGTGCGGTAATGTCAAAACCCGCTTGCCAGAGCATTTCAAGCATTTGTCCACTGCCGGCATTCAGCACAAGCAGGGAACGCGAACGGCGTGGCCAACCGGACAGCAGTTTTCCCAAAAGCATCTCTATACACTCTTGAGCAAAACGACCCTCCTCTGTGGCAAGCCATTCCTTGCGGATACGGCGACTTTGCGGAGCGTAGGGCGCCATTGGGCCTCCCTTTTATTGTGAATACCAAAAACAGCGTGGCGGGATGCAATCCGGTGACAATAAGTAAAAAGCGAGATGAGGAAGGGAAGCGCTGAATAGCGTATAATGAGCGAAGCTTTGCCCCCTTTTCCCCAACTTAACCGTGAACACCTCCAAGATAGGCATTTTGTACGTCAGAATTGGCAAGCAGGGCTGCTGCTGCGTCTTCCATAACAATGTGGCCAACTTCCATAACATACCCGCGTGTAGCAAGCTTTAGGGCGGCGCGGGCGTTTTGCTCCACGAGTATAACGGTGAGCCCGGCGGCATTAATAACACGGATGGCGTCAAAAATAGAGCGCACTAGAATGGGGGCAAGCCCAAGGGAGGGCTCATCAAGCAGGAGTATTTTGGGCGCACCCATGAGCGCTCGACCAATGGCAAGCATTTGCTGTTCGCCGCCGGAAAGGGTTCCAGCCAATTGGGAGCTTCGTTCCTTCAGTCGAGGAAAAAGCTCATAAATCCATTCCAGGGTTCGAACGGAGTGTCCTCTGTCTTTTACCGTAAAGGCTCCTAACTCAAGGTTTTCCAGTACGGTCAGAGTGCTGAATACCCGGCGCCCTTCTGGCGAATGAGTAATGCCCATACGCACAATTTCATGGCTTGGCAGTGTGTGCAGGGGGGTTCCTTCAAAATAAATTCCCCCACGAACGGCCTTGACCAAACCACTTATGGCAAGCAGTGTTGTGCTTTTTCCCGCGCCGTTGGCCCCGAGAATGGTGACAATTTCGCCCTGCTTCACCTTGACGGTTATGTTGTGCAGCACTTCAACATTCCCATAGGCAATGGTGAGATCCCGTAATTCAAGGTAGGAAGTTGTATCCTTAGTCATCATCCACCCCAAGATACGCCTCAATGACCTGAGGATTATTTTTAATCTGATCCGGGGTGCCTTCAGCAATAACAGCGCCATATTCCAGCACAACAAGCTTATCGCAAACCCGCATGACAAGGTTCATGTCATGCTCAATCAGCAAAATGGCAATACCACGCTGCCGAATCGCCTGAATAAGTTCCACCAGCTCGACAGTTTCCTGATCATTCATACCGCCGGCTGGTTCATCCAAAATAATAAAACGCGGATCAGTAGCCAGGGCGCGGGCTATTTCCAGCAGGCGCTGCTTTCCATAAGAAAGGCTTTTGGAGGGGCGGTTATAATCCGCATCAAGCCCCACAAAGGCAAGCTCGCGCATGGAACGCTCCACAGCAAGGCGTTCTTCCTGCCGCTGCCAACGCGGGCGAAACATAGAGGCAAAAATTCCGGCCCGCATACGGCAATGCCGCCCAGCCAGCACATTTTCCAAAACACTCATATCCTGAAATAGTCGGATTGTTTGAAAGGTTCGCGCAATGCCAAGGGTGACTATTTCGTGCGGGGCAAGCCCGGTAATATGGCGTCGATCAAAAATAACATCGCCGGAATTGGGTGTGTAATTCCCGGTAATAAGGTTGAAAACTGTTGTCTTACCTGCACCGTTTGGCCCAATAAGCCCTACTACGGAGTTTTCCGCTACATCAAAGGAAACTCCGGCTACAGCAACCAAACCACCAAAGCTCTTAAGAAGATTTTGCAAGGATAACAGGCTCATGCCCGTTCTCCTTTGGTTGAAATACTCTCGTGAAGCTCTGGCCCTTGCCCGGCAGGTGAAAGCTGCACAGTATCCGCCGCACGAGCGAATTTACCCACAAGGCCGGAGGCGCTGTACCGCTTGCTTTTTGCCGGAACCAGCCCCTGCTGGCGAAATATCATCATAATAACCATGGCCGCCCCAAAAACAAGCATCCGCGCACTGGCAAACTCTCGAAACACTTCGGGCAGGCCAATAATCAAAAAAGCGCCTACAATAACTCCGGTAATACTCCCCGGCCCACCAAGAATTACAATGGCAAAGAGCAGTACAGATTCAAAAAAAGTAAAGGAATTCGGATCAATGGATTTCATTTTTGCGGCAAACAACGTGCCCGTCATGCCCGCCCAAAAAGCTCCCAGCACAAAGGCCATGAGCTTATAACGCGGCACATTGATGCCATTACCGGATGCCGCGAGGTCATCGTGTCTAATAAAGCGGAGCGCCCGACCGAAACGAGAGTGCTCAAGCAGCGCAAAAAGCAGAACGCTTATGGCAACAAAGCCCCAGATAAGATAAAAAAACTCCATGGAGTTGACCACGCGGAACCCAAAAAGTTCCGGTCTGGCGATGCCGTAAATGCCGCTGGCTCCACCGGTAAGCCCCAGGATGTTGTTATCAAGGGCAATGCGCACAATTTCCACAATACCTATGGTAACGACCAGCAGATAGTCGCCTCGCAGATGAATAATGGGCATGGCGACAAAAAAGGCAAAGAGCGCGGCAGCCACACCCGCAACAGGCATGGTATACATAACAGGAAATTGCAGCATTGTGCTGAGTATCGCCGTGGTATACGCCCCTACAGCATAAAAAGCCGCGTGCCCCATATGGAAAAGTCCGGCGTGCCCCAGAATGAGATTCAGGGAAAGCGCAAGAACAGTGTACAGGCCAATGTCATTCAAGACACCTATTTCATACTGCCCCCGGCTTGGCAAAAATTGCAACACAAGGGGTAGTAGTGTCATTCCTAAAAAGAAAAGAATGCCCTTTACAAAGGCATAATGGGGGGAGGTGCGAAGGTTCATATTTTATCTGCCACCCTTTCACCCAAAATACCTGTAGGACGAAATATAAGAATAAGAATGAGCACAAAAAAAGCAAAAGCATCCTTCCAGGCTATGGAAAGATAGGCCGCCCCCATAGCTTCAATAACACCAAGAATAATGCCGCCAAGCATGGCCCCCGGAATATTTCCGATACCGCCCAGAATAGCTGCGGTGAAGGCCTTGAGGCCGTAACTCAAACCCATGTCATACTTGATTTGTCCATAAAATAAGCCCACCATGACGCCAGCCGCCCCGCCAAGGGCAGGGCCAATCAGAAAAACCAGGGAAATTATGCGGTTAACGTCAATTCCCATAAGTTTTGCCGCGCCCTGGTCAATAGCGACAGCCCGAACAGCGGCACCGATGCGCGTTTTATGAATAAACCAATACAAAAGACACATAAGCGCCCCAGACCCGCCAAACATAACAAAGCGCATAATCGGCACTTCAATGTCAAAAATACTTACGGATGTGGTAGGCAGAATTCCACCTGGATAAACCTGTGAGCGAGCGCCATAAATGAGCATAAGGGCATTTTGAAAAAATATGGAAGCACCCAGGGCGGAAACTACAGCGGTGAGCCTGTTGGACTGGCGGAGCGGACGGTAGGCCACACGCTCAAGCAGGTAGCCGGCAATCGCCACAAAGCCCATGGCCAGTAAAATGAGCACCCCGCCAAGCATAAATCCGCTAAAAACGCCCGAAATGCCAAAGGAAACCAAAAGCGTAAAGCCAAGATAGGCTCCCAAGGTGAAGAGATCACCGTGCGCAAAGTTTATCAGGCGCAATACGCCGTAAACCATAGTGTACCCAAGCGCTATGAGCGCATAGATTCCCCCCACGGCCAGGCCATTGGTAAGTTGTTGGAAAAATTCATTCATATGTATTCCCAGAGCGAGACCGCCGCGCAAACGCTAGCATATCTGTGCGAACATTGCACAGCGGTCTCGCAGAGCATTATGGCTGTAAAACAAACTCGCCTTTTTCATTAACTTCATACAAGCGATACAAATCACCCACGCGGTCGCCCTTGTCGTCAAAAGCGATTTTTCCGGTTAAGCCGTCGTAGCCTTTCAATTCCTTATGCAGGTAGGTAGCTACAGCAGCGGGATCTGTTCCCTTTGCCTTAATTGCATTTACAAGCACGGCAAAGGCATCGCCTGCAATAACAGACCAAATAGAGCTTGGTGGTGCGGAGTATTTAGCAAGATATGCACTCATGAAGGAGCGGGCAGCCGGGGAATCCAGGTCGCTGGGCATGGGAGGAGAAATAAAGCGGTAACCCTTTGCAGCGGTCGGCCCGGCAATCTTAACAAGATCCAAGTTATTGGCAGCATCACCACCAATCATGGGTACACTCCACTTCATCTCTGCCATTTGGCGCAGCAACATGCCAACCTCAGGATAATAGCCGGTGAAGAGGATAACATCTGGGTTTACCCCTTTAAGCTTGGTCAAAATGGCTGTATAGTCGCGCTCATTGGGCTGTAGAGCATCATAAAAAGCAATTTTTACCGACTTGTTTTTCTCAAGAAGCATCTTGCTTTCTTCTGCAAGTCCCTTGGCGTAGGCGGAATTATCATGCAAAATGGCAATATTTTTATAACCAAACTTGGCAAGCGTGGCTACAGCCACCCGGCCCTGCTCGTCATCCCGCGGACAGGTACGAAAAAAACGCTTGAAATTTTTGCTGGTCAGGCGAATAGAGGTAGAGCCTGTGGCAATCTGCACCACGCCGGATTCGTCATAAATATCCTGCGAAGCTTCGGTAACAGCAGAGCCATAGGTACCCACAACAAATTTGATCCCCTTGGCTACAAGGCGATTGGCTGCATTGGCTGCCGAACGCGGAGTGCTGCCGTCGTCCTCTACTTCAATAACAACGGTATCGCCGTTGATTCCGCCATTCTTGTTGACTTCTTCCGCCAATAGTTCCACGAGCTTCCGCATGTCTTGCCCTTCACTGGCGAAGGATCCGGTAAGGGGGGCCATAAGGCCAATCTTGACAGTTCCCGCAAAGGCCAGCGATCCGCAAAGCGTAAGGGCTGATAACGCAACAACCGCACTCAAAAGCTTTTTCATACAGCTCTCCTTGTTCCATTTCTGCAAGCGCCCGCTTACAAAATTTAAAACGTACGTACCTGCACACTGGCACGCACCGGCAAAGTTGCCCTGAAATTGTCTTAAGCAATCTCCAAGCTTATTGTAAAATTGCTACAAATGCAACATGCGAGTGTCGCGTAATACAAGTTCATTGCATTGTGCAACGAACTCTGGCAATTGCACAGCAAGAGGCCATTGCACAATGGCCTCAATAGTCTTTCTTCCAGCCAACCCCGACTTCAGTAGCCCGGGTAGACGTTTTGCCCTCGAGATTAAGGCTCGGGAGCAGCTCCACTTCCACACGTACGGCGGTACTTTCCTGGGTTGCCCCTTGCTCAATGCCGATATAGATGCTGTCGTTGATGTATTTGCCGGCCTCAAGGGTTGCCCCGCCGGTTTCTTCACCACTTTCGCCATTGGCTTTGCCTGATGTAAGGTTCCCTTCTCCTGATGAGCCGGAAGTGGTGCGCTCCTGAGCTTTTTGTGTGTTGCCGATGCGCAATACGTCAATCCCTACTGTTTTTCGTAAGGCTGCCAAGGGATTAAATCCTGCACCGCCTGTTCCGGCAAGCTCACGTAAACTATTTGCCAGTTGCAGAGCTTCAAAGCGGCTCAATTCAGCGATGCTCTTGCCGAATAGAACATATCCCAACACTTCATCCTGTGGCAGGGGAGGCCTGCTTTCCAGTTTGAAGGCAGGTTTTTTGGCCGAACCCTCAATATGGAGAACAGCGGTTATCTCCGGCCCTTTGTGGGTAAGTTCCAACTGAATGCCGGGATTAATCTGGCTGCCGCCCGCGAAAGTTATTTCACCGCCGCTGAATGCAAAAGATTTTGTCAATAAATCAAAATAACCGCGCACCGGCCTGAGGGAACCTACCAGAGCAGGCTCAGAGGCCTTGCCGGTAATGCGCAACTTTCCCTGCCACTCGCTATCAAGACCGCTGGCGCGAATGAAAAAGGAGCGAGGAATCGTTATAGACACATCACAGGTGGGTTCTGCTTTTTCTGCTGATTGCGGCGCGTTTTTTTGTCCGGGTCGGGTTTTGCCTGCCTGAGTTGAGGCGATAGCCTTTTTCGTTGATGCTGCGGATTTTTTTTGCTCTGCCTGTTCCAGTGGTGATTTCGGTTTCAAGTTTTTTCGAGGTGTGGTTTGAGTCGCTTCTACCTTTGTTTCCACTTCAAGGGTTTGCACACCTCCCCCCAGTTTCGTATTCAAATTCAAATCCCCCTGTTCGACAATAATATCACCTGTAATGCCAAGGGCGTTCAGCGGGCCGCTGGCGCCAAAAGCACCGGAAAGCCGCAGGGATAAGTCATCTCTGTGCAACGGTTGCAAATGGTTGAGTTGGCCGCGCAGGGTGAGGGTAGGCACTTTTCCTTCTTTTATAGGGGGCAACGTCGCTTCAAGAGCCACAGTACCGCCATTACCATCGCCGACAGAAACAAGAGCTGTCAGCAACTGTTCCGGTGTACTGTGAGCTTCAAGGGTAATGTCGCGGAGAAACAGGCCAAGTAGAATATCTTCATACCGCCCACCGGCAAGGTAAGCAGAGGCCGTTGGCTTTGGTTCGGCGAGAGAGCCTGCAACAGCAAGATCTACCTGAGCCGTTCCGGAAAATGATCGCCCGGGGAGAGGGAGGTATTGCCAAAAATCCGCCACTTGACCAAGCCAACGCGCCTTAACATTGAAGGGTGAATGGTTGCTGGGGAGAGGAACTCCACTCTTGGAAAGGCTGATAGGCACAGCAAAGGAAAATTGCCCGGCCTGTGGCACTTGCGTTGCCGGATTTTTTTTCCCCGTGGTTCCCCTCGCAGGACTGAATGTGCTCTCGCCTTCATCAACGGAAGCGCCTGGCAAGATGGTTTTGCCTGAAGTACTGGAAGAGGCCGCCTGATTGGAAGCACTGGCAATTCCGAAAGATCCTGTGCCAAGTAAATGAAAAATGCCAGGCGCTCGGGCCAGGCCGTCACCTGCCTTGGCATCAAGACGAGCGTCAAGGCTGACTCTCATGGCTGGGTAGGCGAATGCAGGGGGCGCGCCTTCGTCAATTTTGCTGGTTTTTACAGACATTCCCGTTGTTTGCGCTCTGACGCTTACAATCCCGAAAGGAGCGCTTGCGGAGGAAGCCGCTTCTTGGGAATTAACCGAAGAAGAGCGATATTCTGCCTTCACGCTGATATCACCCCCCGGTAGTGGGGTATCGGTAAAGGGACTCAAGATAGCAAAGGGCAGAGCTTCAAGATTTGCCTTGAGCTGGAGCATATGCGGTAACAAAGAAGCTTCTCCTGTTAGCTTGCCGCTGGGAGAAAAGCTCAGGTTGAGTCCTTTCACAGAGATTCCTTCCGTAAAAGATACCAGCAGGGGCGATACAAGACGTAATTCAACCGGCCTTACTGTGGCAGATGTTTTTTGAGGTGGCTGCATGAAAAACTGGGTGAGCCTGATGTACGCATCTTTCTGGTTATAGTCCCCTTGTAAACGCAGTAGTTCACCATTGCTTCCGAAAGCGCGTGTGGTTTTACCTCCGGCTGATAGCTGTGAAATAGTCGGTGAAGACATTTTTTTTTCATGAAGCAAGGTGGCGGTGAATGTTCCCGCAGACTGTGCTCCCTTCACTTCAAATTTGCCTGCCCCCCAGCCCAATGGCCCGGCCTTTCCTTGCCCTAGCTGCACATTTGCAGTGAGGCCCAAGCCTTTCCAAAGATCCAACACACCTATATCACCCTCCACGCCATGCAGTACCAGCGTTGGCGGGTTTGTGCCTTCCTGCAATTGAAGGAAGGGGAGCGACAAAGAAAGCTGTGCGCTTTGGGTTAAGTTCTGTGCATGGTAGGAATTGAGTCCGGCATAGCCCAATTGCACAGAAGCGTGGGCGGGTTTGCCTTCCAAGGAAACACCTGTAAAGGCACCAAGCTTTTGCCAATCGAGTATAGCGACACGTATTGATCCTGCCAGAGCAGGAAAAGATAGAGCGGTTGTCGCAGTCGTTGGTGGAGGGGTGGTTTCGGCTGTAAACGAAGGCGTGGGAGTGGCGCCCATGGCTGACGCCGAAGATATGGAAACGGGTGCTGTTGCTTGCGCAGGTGCGGGCAAAGAATTTTCTGCAAGGGGGGAGGCTTCTGATTTCACACCAAAAACAGAGGTCAGGGAACCTTCAATATTCAACCCTACTCCATGGAGATTGAGATTTTTCACCAAGGCGGTCAAGGGTAGTCCGTTGGCATCAAGGTCTGTTTTCCAATCTGTAGCAAAGTCCAGAGCCCCCCCTGGTGAGTTGCCGATTGCAACCTTGGCAGAGCCTGCAAGGGAGGTTTCGCCATCGTCTTGTCGCTGTATATTCGCGTTTACTGATGCCTGTAGTTCTTCAATTTTTCCGGAGGGTATAGTCAGGCCGGGGCTGGTGAGGGCTACTGTGGAGTGCAGGTCATGCATACTTCCAGTGGCGGAGATGTCCAGATCCACAGGCCCGGCAAAACCCGCCTGAAACGGCGCAATAGTATCCACGTGCAGTGATACCTGTGCCTCCTCAATCGTCGGAGCTGCGGAAGCCGTGCAGGTAATATGGGCTTTTGCTGTCATTCCGGTTGTTTCGTCAAGTTCCTTGGGAAGGGCGGCAATGCTTTGCAGCAGTCTTAGCCAGGAGCTGCCTTCATCTCCAATGAGGTGCAGTGCGATCTGAACTTTGCGGGTGTCAAGGTTCATATTGCCATTGGTTTTGATATTCAAACCAAGACCCTGTACTTCAAGGCGAGAAAGCTCGACGATGGGACTTGCGTATAGAAACTGACTCGTAAAGGACGCGGGATACTCTTTGCCATCAATGGCTACTGCAATATCCATTTCTGTTTGTCCGCGCAGTTCTTTGCCTAGGAGCAGATTTTCCAGGCGGGACTGCAACCGCAGGAGAATCCGGTTTTTTTGCAAGTCTTGACCTGTCCCTTCAATGCGCGCTGTCAGAATGTCTTTTATCAAAGAAACTGAAGCGACCATATCCACAGTAACCACCTGGTCTGGCTCGGTCGGAGACGGTGTGACTATACCCGATATGGCTGCCGTGTTTGTTTCGGCAGTGGGATTTTCTATTTTTTTCTTGTCCGCAGAGTTTTTGGGTATATGCAGCCTGGCCTGCTCAAGGCGCAGAGAGGATAGAAGAATGTCAACGGGCAATACAATATTCGAACCTGCTGAAGATGCCGACTCCGCGGCTGGCGGAAGCTGGGGTGCCCGAAAAAGCTCGGGCTTGCTGAGGGTTATTTCCGTAATGTCTAGCGCTCCCTTGAGCAGGGCAGAAAAATTGATACGCGCAGTGGCGGATTCCATACGCAAAAAAATCCCAAGATCATCGGCAAGCTCAAGGTTACGCAGCACAATCTGTTCCGGTAAAGGCCCGGAAAGCTGCAAAGAGCGCACCTTGATGCCCTGATCCGCAAGGCTTTTTACTATGAGTTTAGTGAGGGTTGTTTCCGCTCCAGGTGTACGCAGCCAAACCAGCGCTCCACCACTTCCCATAACAAATAAGACACACAGTACCAGCAAAATGCGCCAGAGCAGTCTGAAGGCGCGTTGATGGAGTTTTTTTGGTGTTTTTGACATGGTTAAAAACTCTGCCCTATGCTGATATAAAATTGCCAGGGGTCATCGTCTTTGCGTGGGTTTAAAGGCGAAGCAACATCCAGCCGCACTGGCCCTATGGCGGTATAGTAGCGAACCCCCAAGCCTGCCCCAAAGTGCATGCCGTCCTGAATGCTATCCCCCACATTTGCATAGGCCATGCCGCTATCAAGAAAACTGACGAGCCCCCATTCCTCAGTGATTCGCCACCGGGCTTCGGAACTGATCTCCAACAGGGCAGCGCCGCCCAAAGGATCCTTGTCTTCATTTTGTGGCCCAAGAGATTGATACTTATAGCCGCGAACCGATCCGCCACCACCGCTATAGAAGCGAACAGAGGGCGGAACCTTGCCCGCATCCGCTCCTGTCATCTGTCCCCAGGCACCTCGAAAGGCCATAACGAGGGTATCGTCCGTTGTTACCGGCACAAAGGCCTGCGCATCAAGACGGGTGCGCACCACAGAAAAGTTATCACCATAGGCGCCGGTATAGGGAGTTACGGAAGCTATAACACGCACGCCTTCCGTTGCATTGAGCAGATCGTTGGTGCTGTCGTATCGCACTCCAACCGGCAGGCCGTACAGGGAGTAACTGCGCCGGGGTTCATTAGGATCTTTGATAAAGCCTCCCTCAAGGCTGCCTTGCACGTTGCCCGAGAGCCGACGTGAAAAGCGCCTTTCCACTCCGGCGGAGGCGGAGGCGGATTGCAACTCATAGGCATCGGTATTTTGATTCAAAAAGCCTGCCCGTACAATGGCATCCTGGCTGTTATCCAGAAAAAAGGGAAATCGATAAGTGCCGAACGCTTCCTGTAGATCCATCCATAAGGGCATTTCAAGGCGTAATCTATCTCCGTTACCAGTCAAATTGCGGTGCTCCCATGACGTGAGGATTCCCGGGCCAAAATCGGAATGGTACTTAACCGATACGCCAACGGTGCGCTCCGGCGCTCCTCCCAGCGTAACCACCACTGGCCGTTGATGCTCCTGCCCCTCGTGCTCTCCTGGCGCAATCTCCACGGACTGGAATAAACCGCTGCCGCGCAAGGCATCGCGGAAAGTTTCTATCCGGCTCTGACTCCACGGGCGGCCTGGTTTCCAGTTTTTTAAAGCATCAAGGTAGCTGAGGGTAACCTGATCCGTACCACGCCGTTCCACTTCCCCCATGCAGACAAAGTCCCCTGGCTGCACCGTTATTTCCGCCTCAAGAGCGCAAGCCTTATGGTCTACAATATAGCGGGTTGTGGCAATGGCGGCAAAGGGATATCCGTTGTCCCGATACCTGTCGCGAACTTTTTCGACAGCGGCAAGTATCTGTCCGGCAACAGCGGGAGCGCCTTTGGGCAGGTCAACATCCGTCAGACTGGTGGGATACCTGACAGCAGGGTCGGAAGCCTGAGAAGAAGCGCGAGAAGCACTCTGGGAAGCGGCAAGAGAGGCTGTGGGGGTTACCCTGGTTGCTCCCATTTTATAAAGAGGGCCGGGAGTGAAAACTACCTCCACCAGCGCTTTGGAAGAGGCGCTTTCTCCATTCGCAGCAAGAATAATCTGCCCACGGATCTTCCCCCCATAGTAGCCATAAGCATACAACACTTCTTGCCCCTCTTTGAGAGCAACCTGCAAACGCTGTTCAAGCCCTGTAAGCGAGCGAGGGGGAGTTTCAATCAGGCGATGCAGAATGTTGTTTGTCTCAAAGACTGTCACGATTTCTGAATAGGAGGCCGCAGACTGTGCTGACGCTGTGGATGAAGGAGAAGCCCCTTGCACCACTGCAGATTGGGCTGTGCTGGTTTTTACTTCATACGCAATGCCAGAGCCTGCCGTCGTCTCTTTTCCATCATCTATGGCTGAATTCGTTGCATTATCGGAGGCTTGCTGATTTGCAGGAGATGCTGAGGAATTTGCGCTGGCTGCCAGCAGGTTTGGGGGTAATTTCGGCGCGGGTATTGAAATGGAGGGGGCACTGGCAGCAGGTTTTGCTTTGGGTGTATTTTCGCGTTCGACGGGGGAGGGCAAAGGCGGTGCGGCTCCCCCGGCACAGCCTGACAGGAGCGCCGAAAGAACAAGAAAAAAAAGTATACGTGTCCAACTTTGCATGGCTGCCACTAGTATTCCTTGTGAAAAAACAGAGAAACGCTATTGACGTTATATTTTCCGACAACACAATAATCTATCTTTTCCTGCCAGATCCTGGCGTACACTTACCTCTTTCCAACCCAGGCTGTGGGCCAAAGTTTGCGCCTCTTTTCCCTGAGTGTGGCCTATTTCTATGAGCAACCACCCTTTTTTTTGCAGGGCAGCATGAGCAATTTCAATAATTTTTTCAATATGTTCCAGGCCAGTACTCTCTAAATTTTCCACATAATCTGAAGTGGCCGTTTCTTCTTTTGCGCTCGTTCGAGAGAAACACAGGGGAACAAGGGCAGATTTTGGCTCAAAACACGCGACTTCTTTATCAAGCGAGGAAAACTCTGCCCCGCTGATGTACGGGGGGTTACTCACAATGAGAGAATAGGTTTCCCGAGCCAGCGGAGGATACATAAAATCTGCATGGATAAAAGCTAAACGCTGCATTGTCACTGCTGCGATGTGTAAGTCGGCCGCATTCTTTCGGGCTATCTTCAGTGCGGCAAGGCTGTTATCAATAGCTATGCCAAAGCTCGTTTCAAGTTCACAAATAAGAGTGATAGCAATGCACCCTGAGCCTGTGCCAAGGTCTGCGAAGGTGCATTGTTCCGGCGTTGCGGCGAAAAGCTCCAGAGCTGTTTCAACAAGTAATTCTGTATCGGGGCGCGGAATAAGGGTATCTGACGTGACGTGGAATTCACGCCCGTAAAACTCCTTGTGTCCCAGAAGATAGGCAGCCGGTTCCCCTGTGCCGCGTCGCTCAACCAGAGTGCGAAAGTCTTGCAGCATTTCTGTAGCGAGAGTGCTACCCGGTGTGAGGATAAGCCTTTTAAGCAATTCCGCCCGGGTGATGCTCATACAGCTTGCCAGAAGGAGCTCGGCTGACAAGGCGGGAGAATCCACCTCTTTACCCGCAAGATATTCTTTGGCAAGTGTCAGGGCGTTTCGTACAGTGTATTTCTGACACGCTTGTCTTTGGCTAGAATCACCGGGAAATAAAAAATCAGGATAAAACCTCATCGTGACCGTCTTGGTTTTAAAACGTGCCTATGGCTTACTTTTGGAAAGGTTTCATTACGCAAAACCATCTCAATAAAAGTGGAGGATTCCCGTTGCAAGCTCCCATTATGCCAGCATTACACAGTGGAGGGGTTTGGGGGGAATAATTCCCCCCAGTGGGGGCCGGGGCAAAACCCCGGAAAAATAAAATTAATCTGCTATTTCTTAAATAAAATCAGGATCAATGGCGGCAGGGCCGTCTGCCAGCATGAGTTTAACGTACTGCACAGTTGATTCATCCACAGGGACAATGGGGAATTTTTGTCGGCATACATCGCAGGTAATCATTGTTGGTTGCGGAGGAGCCACCAAGGGGATCTCCCGCTGACAAGCCGGGCAGCGGTAAAAGAAGACCAACTCCATTCCCACAGGCCGCACTGGTTCGATAGGGCGCTTGCTCATTGTTGCTCCCACAGGCTTGTACCCGTCATGGCGGCGGGCTGTTCCAAACCCCACATGTGCAGCAGAGTGGGAGCGATATCCCCAAGCTTGCCACCAGCCCGAAGCGTACCGGGTATGCCTTCTCCGTAAATAACGAGCTCCACGGGATTTTTACTGTGAGCTGTCTGGGGAGCCCCTGCCGGAGTAAGCATTTCTTCCGCATTGCCGTGATCCGCAGTAATGACAAGGCACCCTTTGCGCTCGTGTACTGCGGCCAAAATTCGCGCCACACAGGCGTCCACAGCTTCGCAGGCGGCAATGGCAGCAGAGATGATGCCACTGTGCCCAACCATATCCATGTTCGCAAGATTGCAAACAAGGAACGGGTACTTTCCTGTTTTCCATTCAGAAATCAAGTTATCGGTCACTTGCACAGCACTCATTTCCGGCTTAAGATCATAGGTTGCCACATCGCGAGGTGAAGGAATGAGTCGTCTTTCTTCATGGGGTAAAGGCTCTTCCAGGCCGCCGTTGAAGAAGTAGGTGACATGGGCATATTTCTCTGTTTCCGCAATGCGCAGTTGGGCAATTCCTTTTTGAGCAAGCACTTCGCCAAGGCCGCTAGACAGATTCTGTCGAACGAAGGCGGCGGGCACGGGTAGCGTTGAATCGTACGAAGTCATCGTGCCAAAGGCGCAGAGTTGCGGCTTGTGCCCACGGTCAAACTCCGTAAAGGTTTCGGCATACAGGCACTGAACAAGCTGGCGAGCTCTATCTGCCCGAAAGTTCAGAAAAAATACAGCATCGCCGTCTTTGATGGTGCCGTGGCAGCCTTCTGGCAGGGCGAACAAACGGGGTTTGATGAATTCGTCGGTTTCACCGGCATCATAGGCGGCTTGAACAGCCGCAAAGGGATCGGTAATTACTTCACCAACGCCATGTACCAGCGCCTCCCAGGCCTTTTGCGTTCTATCCCAGCGCTTATCCCGATCCATCGCGTAGTAACGCCCTATAATGGAGGCTAAATGAGCTTTTCCCGTCACTTTAGGGAGCAATTGCTGTAAAAAATTTAACCCGCCGTGGGGAGAGGTGTCGCGTCCGTCCATGAATGCATGAACAGCCACGGGAACATCCGCCGCTGCTTCCAGCAAGGCAAAAAGGTGATGAATATGACTATGCACCCCACCATCTGAAAGCAGGCCCATAAAATGCAGGGTTCCCCCAGAATCTTTAACTGCCGCAATTGTTTTGAGCAGTACCTCGTTCTGGTAAAAGCTTTTATTCTCAATGGCTATGTCAATACGGGTCATGTCCTGGTACACGATGCGACCCGCACCTATATTCATATGCCCGACCTCAGAGTTACCCATGTAACCATCCGGCAAACCGACACTCCGCCCTGAGCAGGCAAGGGATGTTCGCACAGGGTGCTGCATGAGCGCTTTTAACGTGGGGGCCTGTGCAAGCTCCACAGCATTGCCGGGGCTTGCCGGGGCCTGCCCCCAGCCGTCAAGGATCAGGAGTATGGTAGGCGTAAACTTTGTCATAATCATTGCCCCTTTTTAGAGCATTGCAACTTTTGATGTTAGCGTTTATCCAACAATACCGGGGCCGTGGGCCAAAGATCGTCAAGGCGAAACAGCTCCCTGGCATCAGTCTGAAAGATATGCACAGCAATGTCGTTGAAATCGAGGAGAATCCATTGGCCTGTGCTGTAACCTTCCATTCCTAAAAATTCAATTTTTTCCGCCCGACATTCGGCAAGAATATGGTCGGCAAGACCTTGGCCATGCCGAATGGATGTTGCTGTAAGAATAACCACCGCTTCAACAACAGCATGCTGCTGTGAAAGGTCAAGGGCCAAGAGATCCTTTCCTTTCTTGTCGAGCAGAAGTTCTGTAATTCTTTCCACTTTTTCCAAGGTGGGCAGGGTGGAAAAGGTATGTTCTTTAATGCGCATATGACCTCATAATTCCAGTTTCAGGGTGCGATAATGCAAAGTCTCTCAGTTGCATCTCATTATTTCTTGGTAACAGTATAATAGAATAAAGCCGTTGGCAAAACAAAAAAACGATACTCGCCCGAAGGAGATTGCTATACAAAGACCTCATCTGGCACTGCTGCACCTGCAAAAAAAATGTTCCTTCTCTGGTAAAAGTATGATAGAGCAAGGCAACCATGAGAGAGTTAAACTGCGCGGGCAAAGTTTCGCGTGGTTTAGCATTTTATTGCTATTTCAAATAACTGCGAAATACAATTTTTAGAGTTGCAGTACTTTTTTTCAAATAAAACGCGACATCCTTGTTTTTTGTTTGTAGCTACCAGGAGAACGCCATGAGTAATGATCCGGCTATGCTGTTTAATCCAGAATGGGCTTGCGCCACTTTTCCACCAGAGCGAACGGATACCTTTTTCGATGCTCTTTTTGGAGATGCGGAGGAAGGGGCTTACTCTATTGCCCTGCGTTTTGTGCGTGCCGTTGGGAATACCTATGAGTTTGCTTTTGATTTGCACCAGCGAAAAGGAAAATGCCTTGTTTGCAACCTTACCTATGGGTTACCCCAAGTCTTTGCTCGCCACCCTGTTCTCAATGTAAAAGGTGTTGCCCATACTATTGCCATGGCTCTTGGGCATGCTCCAGACGCTGCCAAATGGGAGCTGAAAGCCACACAGGAAATATCGACAGCCCTGCATAGTATCCCGTTTATTATAAATTTCTAAAGGATTTTCTCGGATTTTACCGAACAAAACGCGAATGTAAAGCAGTTACTTCACGTAATTCGCTCACCGCGTATTACGTGAAGTAACTATTTATTAGGCATAAAATATAGCCTATCGAATAACCGCGAGAGGTATTTACAAAAATAAAAGCGTGTATATTTTATAAATATGTTGCGTGAGTACAAGACGCATGCTATCCATACAAATGATTTTTTTGAAATAGAGTGCCGTAAAGGAAAACCTCTTTGATAGCCCTGTTCTGGGGCTGAATTTGTCCATATGGAGGCCATTGCACAATGGCCTCTGCGGAGCGCCCGCAAGCGAGCAGCGCGGCGTGCCTTTATTTCAAAACAGCTTCTACTTTAAAATCATTCGATAAAAATTATGTCTTCTCTTGGCATTTAGCTCTTAAGAGTCTTCGGAAGACTTTTTAAGGGAGGACTAAACGGAATTTGCTGTATTGTGTAACGAACTCATATGAGGGGAGAGCTGTTCTCCTGCCCCTGCTACCATGCGAAGTCTGTGCCGAGGGATGCACATGTAAAACGTGTGTGGACGGTGCCTACTGAAAGCGATGGAGCGGGAGGGGGAATTTCGTTGCATATCGGACTAAATTGGTCTACAAATAACCTTGTAGGTATTTAAAAAAATTTTAGCGTTCCTCATATAAGGAGGCGTACATTTATGCAGTTTTGGAATGATTTGACTTTGAGAGCAAAATTTTTGGGGGGGCTTGCCACACTTCTTTTGGCTGTTGTGCTCAGCGGGACACTGTCAATTTTTTCTTTACACAGAATTGACGATACATTTAGTTCACTTGCATCAGGGACAAGCGTTGATACCGGAATACTCATCCGGGAGGTTCAGCATTTGCAATGGGCAAATGACCTTTCTTCCTTTTTGCTGGATCCAGAAATGACACAACTTCCTGTACAGACCGACCCTACAAAGTGCGGTTTAGGACAGTGGTACTCCAGCGATAGCCGCACAGCGGCAGAGGTTCGTTTTCCTGCTCTGCGTCCTATTTTTGAGGCCCTTGACGCGCCACATAGAAAACTGCACCAAAGCGCCATAAAAATTGCAGCAGCCCGGCAGGCAGGCAGTCCCGAGCAGACAGCAACCATTTTTAAGGCAGAAACACTTCCAGCCCTTAAGCAGGTGCGGGAAAAATTTGGCGAAGTTCGCGTTGTTATTGCAGAAGAGGCGAAACTGCAAAACTCCTTGTATCTTGCAGAACTGCAACGATCCTATTGGACTACGGGTGCCCTTGGCATCATTGTATTAATTTTGAGCCTCTTGCTCGGTGTGGTGATTACGCATCGTGTTTTGCGTCCCATTAAAACCATCACACAATTTTCGGAAAGCTGCTCACAGCAGGACGGTGACTGCCAGCTTGACGTTGTGAAAGGCGATGAAATGGGTGTGCTTGCCTCAAACCTTGTGAATCTTGTAAAAGACCTGAATCGGCAGCTCGCCTTTTCTGATGGATTCCTGCAAGGCGCTTCCATACCATGTGCTATTTTCTCTGCTGACGACAAGGTGCTTTTTGCCAATCAGCATTTACTTGATTTGCTGGAGCGTACAGGCTCCCCCGATTCTTTTTATGGGCTTGCCTCCAGCCAGTTTTTAACCCGGGACGGAAGTTCTACGACCTCCTCAATGGCCTTGCGAGAGCGTCGCATTGTCTCTATACAGTGTGATCTTGCCACCTTCCGGGGAGCTACGCGAATTACCAATATTACTTCCACGCCATTTTATGATAAAAAAGGTGAAATGCTTGGCGTTATTACCATGTGGGTGGACATGACGGAAACTCTGAACAAGCAATTGGCCATTGAAGAAAACTCCAAGCGTGTTGCCCTTGTTGCGGAATCTGCCCGTTCCGTTGCGGATAATGTCTCTTCTGCCAGCCGCCAGATATCTGACCAGGTATCGCAGGCCAGCCGCGGTGCGGAAATGCAGCGTTCTCGCGTTTCTGAAACTGCCAGGGCTATGACGCAGATGAATGAAACGGTTATTGATGTTGCCCGTAGCGCCACCCAGGCAGCGGATGTTGCTGCAAAGGCTCGCGAACAGGCACAGGACGGTTCACGCATTGTGGCAAATGTTGTGGAAGGAATCGCCATTGTGGATGGCTGCGCCAAGGATCTCAAGACGGGAATGGACGATCTTGGAAAGCAGGCTGAGGGCATCGGAGAAATCATTAATGTTATTAATGACATAGCAGATCAAACGAATCTGCTGGCACTCAATGCCGCCATTGAGGCTGCCCGCGCCGGTGAAGCGGGACGTGGTTTTGCCGTAGTGGCTGATGAAGTACGCAAGCTTGCAGAAAAAACCATGCAGGCTACCCGTGAAGTCGGCACGGTTATCACCGGCATTCAAAAGGGTACCTATTCTAATATTCAAAACGTGGAGCGGGCGGCACAGGCCATTGCAAGCGCCACAACACTGGCTTCTGCATCGGGTGAAAGTCTTGCTGCCATTGTCTCCCTTGTGGATGCGGCAGCGGATCAAGTACGCACTATTGCCACAGCTTCCGAAGAGCAGTCTGCCACCAGTGATGAGATAAACCGATCACTCGACAGTGTAAGCGCTGTTTCATCTGAGACATCCATGGCAATGAAAGAAGCCTCTCATGCGGTGGAAAGTCTGACCAAGCAGGCCACAAGTTTG
This sequence comes from Desulfovibrio sp., assembly GCA_031546885.1. GTDB lineage: Bacteria > Desulfobacterota > Desulfovibrionia > Desulfovibrionales > Desulfovibrionaceae > Frigididesulfovibrio. The sequence goes on along the minus strand of JAVBJS010000108.1, from coordinate 4,691 downwards.
CTTGAGCTGGTGACACAGCTACAACGCTAGAGTAAATTCACTTTGAAATTGTCAAAGCCAAAGGTTACTTTGTTTAAGCTTGGCACTACGATCATTATGTCTTCGTTAGGCTCGTTCCGCGCTTCGCTTATGTATGTCTATACATACTTGCTCCGCTCGAAACGCACATGCCTTGACAGAGAAGGAAAATCCTTTAGCGTTCATAGGTCTAGAACTGTTTCCGAATAAGAACTTATCCATAAATAAGGATGTTCGCGGTCAATAGCTGCGTCAAATGTCTTTTTTGCTCTTGCCACATGCTCTCCTTATTTATGGATAAGTTCTATATACCCACGGCCGTTGCCGGAAGCTATCAGAACTCCAAAACGCAGAAAACCCGCTTTGCTCTAGGCTAAGCGGGTTTCTTTGGGCTTCGTCAGAATTTATCAGAAGCAAAAAATGGTGCGGGGGACGGGATATAAATATGCAACTATTATATTGATTTTATTAAATATAACCTACAATGCCTTTGCTATTTACCAGCAATTTTACCAGCAAAAAAGTTCTCTGGCAGCTAGTTCGAACCTGCCAGCGTCCGAGTCTATACCTAAAATCGAGACTGTGCTTTACCCTCAAAAATGGTGAGCATGAGCAGTTTGAGGAGAAAACAGAAGCTGAACTCACTGATGCAGGTCGACCGGTTGTTAGCTTTGCTAAGTCGGCACATGCGATTTGCGCGAACCGCAAAGAGATGAATGCGTGCATAGTTGCCTAAGGGAGTCTCGACAGATAGACTGAAAAGAAAATGGACTTTAACAAGGCCCCTCTCATGAACTTTTTCCCTCCTGAATATTATCAAGTTGCAAATTCGGAAGCCGAAGCCATCGCCGTTGAACGCCTATCATCTTCTTTGCGAAAGTATGATATGCTTTCGACTCTTTCATATATAGGGGCACTATTAGCCATGCCCTCCCTTCAAGCCCACTGTTCACGGTTGGAGATTTTTGCTTATGCAGCGTTGCTATCCTGCAAAGGAAAACATTTGCCGACGCGACAAACATTGGAACACTGGCTAAATAATCAACTTGGATCACAAGATATTACTCGCCTGGAAGACCCTGCGGAAGATGTATTCGTAGCCAATGTAATATCTCAAGAAGATGAATGTCAAATTATTCCGGGGATATGGGAGGGGATTGATAGTTCATTAAGTCTATTGTTTGAAAGTATTGAACATTATGGCGGTGCTCCTCAAAAAGAATGGGTACAACCAAGTAAAGCGTTGTTAGCTCTCTCGACAGCACTTATAAAAAGACTTGGACTTGTGCGATGGCATTATGAATTATCTATTCCAAGATCGTACATAAAGCTACCCAAAGGAAAAATTTTTCATGGTCTAGCCAAGAACATGGTGTTTAAACAAGATTATCTAAATAGCATTGGCATATCAGCAGAACACCTTGATAACTTTTGTATTTCAAAAAAAGATTTTTTTGAGATGAAATCAAATGGGATGAGAGGCAGCTATTTTTTTGAAAAGCCGTTAATAAAAAATACTGAAGGAGATTATGTTATTTATTTGCCAACATGCATGGCGTATGCAGCAAAAAGAGATATTTTTAAAAGATCAAATAATGACAGTGAATTAAGGAAACTAAACGATATATCATTCATTTTAAGTTCAAATACAACACTTGATGCAGTGTATAGATCAAATAATAAGCACGATTTTAAAATAATACGCACACCAGAGAACGATAATGCTAACGATATTGTAAAAATATATATATTTGAAAGTGGAAAAGGACATTTTCTGTGCCTGTGTTTCTTGAATGTTAGCGACACAGGTATATATATTTCAAAAGATCACTATGAATCCGCAGAGTATTCTGAGGCTGAGGAAAGCCGTATCCATGAAGCAATAAAATCCGCCATTGGATCTATATGTAAAAACTTTACGGTATCATCTGGGCATACTTTAATCTTAGGTGAACACCTTTCTAATTCATATGCTCTAGCTAAACTTGAAAGTATAAAAAACTGGTCATGCGATATTATACATTATGCCGACCTTATTATGCTTCTTTCTTCTCAGGATTGTTCGATCGAAAAATTTATTGTATTTTTAATGCAAATATCTGATGTGCAGTTAAACGGCATTACAATCAATGGAGCTGGAGGACTACTAAATCTTTTTTCATTTTGGCAAATCAATAATTTTTGCTTCTTTGATAGCCGTATTCAACATGGTAAGAGTATAAATATTATCATTGGAATGGATTATGCTGTAGAATTTAGGCGCAGAATAAGAATTGAATACGATACTCGGATTATGAAAAATATTGCTGGTATCAAATCAACATATAAAAGACTACATGCTCATTCAATATATGAAACAGAACGAGGAATGCCTATATATGTCAGCATTGAGCATGTAAAGTCTGGAATTCTTTCGGGGTTCTTTGAACACAATAATGCGCATTTCTGGCTGAAAGCTACTGCTGATAGCCAATGTGAAAATACAAAAAGAATGATTTTTGACTTATGGAGTGGGATTATAACTCTATTTTATAAATACATTTCTGAATTATATCGCGACACAGAGGTAATTAAATATGACATAGAATTCTTTTTGGATTTCCAAATTAGCGATGAAATCAACGAAAAAGATTTAATTAAACAAAATTTTGATCTCACAACATACGAACACAAATCACACTCTAGCTACAAAATTGTAATCGATGACCGTATATTAGCTTTATTCTATGGACCAACGAACGATGGAGAAAGGAAAATATTTGAAAAAATTATCAGCATTATCTTATCGTTAAATAATGATATAGACAGAGATAGCATGCATAGTTCTGTCAATTTATTTCTCAATAGGTCTGCAAAAATTATTCATGTCCGCTATACAAATGATCCAATAGACTTTCTCATGTCGCAACATCGAGTTAAGACATATTCTATTCCAAATGAATATATTGCCCATAAAAGAACAAATTTTTTCCGATGGCTCCCCCCATGTGGAAATGATTACACGCCATCGCGAGATGAAAGCATAAAGGTTTTGAATACCGCAGTTAGTAAGAGCATCAATGAATTGGTTAATGAACTAAGCATGTTAGATGCAGGGGAAGTAATTCACTCCTTGCTCCGCTTCAATGAAACGCTTTTTCACTCAAAAAAGATATGGCGCGGAACAGCGCAGGCCGTACTTGCTCTTCATGGTGATGCGGACGCTCATACGGCGGCCACAGATGTTGAAATCTCCAGGGCCAAAGGAAGCGTTGCCATCAGGGCATTAATTGAAGCTGCCCTATGTGAATGCAGAGCAGAAGGAGGAGTTAAGCCAGATGGTTATTGCCTAGATGCCCTGATCGCACAAATGATATTGATTATAGAGGCTGGCGGACTTTCAGACGCTATCCATTTTGGACTCATTGACAAAGGGTTGACCATAAAACCAAGCGGCACATTCGTTGTCAATGACTCTAACTTTGCACATCTATCTTTATCGTTCATGGAGGAAATGCACGGCCTTTCATTTCAACAAGCCGCCTCTACCTATGGGTATCTTGAACATGCGGACAACAGCAATCAGCCCAAGGAAACCCCAGAGTCTATTGATGATGACTTTTCAGATGCGTTCTTCGCCGAGTTTGGTATCAGCAATAATGATTTTTTTAGTATATACACTGCTATTTGTGAAATGGCCTTCGAAAAAGGGGATGTCATCTTTTTTTTCGACCAAGAAGCACTGATCGAAAAATGTTCTCCCTACAACATTGAAAGCCATGTTGTGATAAATTTTTTAGATAAATTTTCGCTATCTCCAAGGACGAGCTGGCTTCCAACAGATGGGTCTTCCCCAAAAGACATACAGCCTTGGCGATTTGGTAGACGTCTATCCTTGACAAATAGGCCTATAATTAAAATCGATCACTCAAAACACCCTAAGTATACTGTAGGGATTGGACTTCTTGAAGAATCTATTAAGCATATTATCACAAGCATCCACGAAGCTCTTTATGATAAAGATATGTTCTCTTCCAAGGAAATGCGTTCTTATATTGGGAGCCGTATCGACAAATTGGGACATGCTTTTTCAAAAACAATTCAATCAGAGTTAAATAAACTTGGATTTCTATCTAAAACAGAAGTTAAAATGACTCAACTTGGCGCACCTAAGACTCCTAATCTTGGAGATGTAGATGTATTAGCTATATCGGATTGTGGGATTGTCCTTATTATTGAATGTAAACGGCTCAGAACTGCCAGAACAAATGCAGAAATAGCTCATACATGCTCAAATTTTAGAGGAAATGCTGGAGATAGGCTTGCTAAACACTTACGAAGAGTCGACTGGTTGAAAAACAATGAGACATCAATAAAAAAAATTTTTAACCTACATGATGATATAAATTTGAAATTTTATGCACCACTAGTATGTAATCTTCCAGTTCCATTCAAGTATTTGCAAAATCTTCCCATTGACCCTGCTGATGTTGTGCCCTTTTCAAAGCTAAAAGATTACATTTTATCGTTTGGGTAAAATAGTAGACCTGTTTTGCTACCAAGGAGCAAGGTAAAAAGAAAGTCTCGGTTATTGCCGTTGATGATCAAGAACTTCGGGCGCACGTATCCGAGGTTGTCCGCCAGAGCGTCGAAGAAACGCTCAACGGGCTTTTGGAGGCCGAAGCCGAGGCTTT
>JAVBJS010000100.1:0-11034 GCA_031546885.1 Desulfovibrio sp. | reverse complement strand
GCAAGCGAGCAGCGCGGCGTGCCTTTATTTCAAAGCAGCTTCTGCTTTGAAATCATTCGATAAAAATTATGTCTTCTCTTGGCATTTAGCTCTTAAGAGCCTTCGGAAGACTTTTTAAGGGAAGACTAAACTGAATTTGCTATATTGTGCAACGAACTCGATATGGAGGCCATTTTGCAATGGCCTCAAGAAATTAAACACATATCCTTCCCCACATACTTTCGCAACCGAAACGGATTGCGAAAGAAAGGCACGCTGCGCTGCCCGCTTGCGGGCGCTTGCTGCGCAATCGCCAGAGATCGTTGCATTGTGTAACGATCTCGATATTGTATGAAATATTTGTGGGGGGAACCCCAAGGCGTGAAGCTCTTGAGTTTCCCCCCACAGAGTCTGTGCTTTCAACCCCAGACTCTCTCCGTCGATATTGTCAAAACTTTTCTGCTTATAGTATAAATCGCGTTAAATCAGCGTTTTCCCGTACATCTTCGAGCTTTTCCCGTACCCAGGCGCTATCAATACTGACGACTTCGCCAGTGCGTTCTGAGGCGTCAAAGGAGAGGTCTGCAAGGATTTTCTCCATAATGGTATAGAGCCGACGGGCCCCGATGTTTTCGGTTTGCCTGTTGGTTTCTTCTGCAAAACCGGCAACTTCCTCAAGAGCGTCTTCGGTAAAGCTGATGCTTACGCCTTCAGTGCCCATGAGAGCGGCGTATTGCAGAGTAAGTGCGTTATGTGGTTCTTTCAGGATGCGCAAGAATTCATTTTTTCCAAGGGCGGAAAGTTCTACGCGCAGGGGGAAGCGCCCTTGCAATTCTGGGATGAGGTCGGCTGGTTTGCTGACATGGAAGGCCCCTGCTGCGATAAAGAGGATATGATCGGTATGAACCATACCATACTTTGTGGAGACTACACTGCCTTCCACGATGGGAAGCAGGTCGCGCTGCACGCCTTCGCGTGAAATGTCAGAACCGCTTCGCCCGCTTTGGGCGGGAATGGCGACTTTGTCTATTTCGTCAATAAAGATGATGCCCGTTTGCTCCACTCGTTCCCGCGCAAGATCCGTAACGGCGTCGTGGTCTATGAGGCGTTCTGATTCCTCTTGTACAAGGATTTCATAGGCTTCATTCACCTTGAACTGGCGGCGCTTTTTTTGCCCGGGGAACATGCGTGAAAAGGCGTCTTTGAGCTGTGAGCCCATTTGCTCCATGCCGGGAACAGTAAGCATTTCCACTTGCGGCCCGGTTGATTGTTCCACTTCCATTTCCACCTTGCGGTCATCAAGGCGGCCTGCTCGCCACATGGCACGGAGTTTTTCCTTTGTGCCGGTACTTGTGGCATCCGGTAGGGGCTCTGAAATACCGCCAGGCTGGGCAATATATTCTACACGTGCCCCGGAAGAGGGCAGAAGAAGATCCAGCAGGCGCTCTTCCGCAGCCGCTTCCGCAGCTGTGCGCACGCGCTTGCTTTCTTCTTCGCGCACAAGGGAGATGCCTATTTCCATGAGGTCGCGCACCATGGACTCCACATCTCTGCCAACGTAGCCGACCTCCGTATATTTTGTGGCTTCTACCTTGATAAAAGGAGAGCCGCATAGCTTGGCAAGGCGGCGGGCTATTTCTGTTTTACCAACGCCTGTCGGGCCCATCATGATGATATTTTTGGGCGAGACTTCATCCCGCAGGGCAGGGTCAAGCTTTTGCCGTCGCCACCGATTACGCACGGCAATGGCAACCATGCGCTTGGCATCATTCTGGCCCACAATATACTTATCAAGCTCTTGCACAATCTCACGTGGAGTCATAGCTGTACTCATGTCAATTCCTGTTCTTCATTTGAGGCAGTTGGATCACCGGTTTTAGGTAAAAGCTGATTATTTCGCCTTCTCTCAATGTTTTCTCATTATTCTGTGCCGAGTCTTTTGGCTATTTCTTTGGCGGCGGTGCGTCCTGCTCCCATGGCGAGAATGACGGTAGCGGCACCGGATACGATGTCGCCGCCGGCAAAGACATTGGGTATGGATGTTTCACCGTTCTCATTGGTTTCAATGTAACCCCATTTGTTGAGCTTCAGGTTTGGGGTTGCTTCCAGCAGGATGGGGTTGGCGCGTGTGCCAACGGCAATGACAGCCAGATCGGTGGGGAGGACGTAAGTGCTGCCTTCTACGGGGCGTGGGCTTCTGCGGCCGGAGGCATCAGGCTCTCCAAGTTCCATGCGTTGCAGTTCAACGGCAGTTAGTCGGCCTTCGGCGTTGCCCATAAAGCGAATGGGCGCACAGAGCAGTTCAAGTTTTACGCCTTCTTCCTCGGCGTGTTCCAATTCTTCGTGGCGTGCGGGCATTTCGTCACGGGTACGGCGGTAAACGATGCGGACGGTTTCCGCTCCAAGGCGTATGGCTGTGCGGGCGGCGTCCATAGCAACGTTACCGGCACCAAAAACGGTGACATCGCGCCCTGAAAAGGAGGGAGTGTCGTAGGAGGGGAAGTCGTAGGCCCGTCCCAGGTTCACGCGGGTAAGGTACTCATTGGCAGAGAAGATGCCGGTAAGGTTTTCGCTGGGAATATTCAGGAACTTGGGTAATCCTGCTCCTACTCCAATGAAGACAGCCTGATACCCTTGTTCAAAGAGCTCTGCAATTTGGAAGGTCTTGCCACCCACCCAGTTGGTGGTGAAGGTAACGCCCAGTTGCTTAAGCACGTCAATTTCCGCACCGACAACTTCTTTCTTGGGCAGGCGGAATTCGGGGATACCATAGATAAGTACGCCACCTACTTCGTGCAAGGCTTCAAAGATGGTAACGGAAACGCCACGGGCTGCGAGATACCCGGCAACTGTGATGGAAGATGGGCCAGAGCCGATACAGGCAACCTTGAGGGAGGGATTTGGCAGGACACATTCGTTGGTACCAAGCAGGGATTGGCAGGCGCTTGAGGCAAGGTAGGTATCTGCCACAAAGCGCTCAAGTCGCCCAATGGCAATAGGTTGACCTTTTTTGGTGAGAATGCAGGCACCTTCACACTGATTCTCTTGTGGGCAGACTCGTCCACAGACAGCGGGCAGGCTGTTGGTGCGTTTAAGAATGGCGTAGGATGCCGCAAGGTCGCCATCGGCAAGGGCTTTGATAAAGTCTTTAATTTCAACTTCTACAGGGCAGCCGGTGACGCAGAACGGTTTTTTACATTGCAAACAGCGGCGTGCTTCTTCTTGAGCCTGCCCAGGGGAATAGCCGAGGGCAACTTCCCGAAAATTGCGAATACGTTCCTCAGCAGGCTGGCAGGGCATGGCAACCCGCTTGGGTATTGCCTTTGTCTGCTTTTTTTGGGGCTTGTCGCCAAGGCAGTCACAGTATTGCGTGTGGGAGTAGTGCTCCAGGTTTTTGAAGGTGCCAAGACGTTGGCGTAATTCAACAAAGTCTACAAGGTGCCCGTCAAATTCCGGCCCGTCAACGCAGGTGAATTTCGTTTCTCCCCCCACTGTTATGCGGCAGGCTCCGCACATGCCGATACCGTCTACCATAATGGAGTTCAGGCTAACTGTGGTTTTTGTGCCAAAAGGTTTGGTGGTGGCGGCTACGGCCTGCATCATGGGTACCGGGCCTATGGCGATGACTTCCTTGACGCTTTTGTCGGTTTCGAGGCGGTTCTTCAAAAGCTCTGTCACAAGGCCTTGGTGGCCAAAGCTCCCGTCATCGGTGGAAACAAGCACTTCAGGGCAGAAGGCGGAAAGTTCATCGTAATACAGCAGGAGATCTTTACGCCGTGCTCCAATAATAGCAACAACGTGATTGCCGGCCTTATGGTGCCCCTTGGCGATGTGATGCATGGCGGCAATGCCGGTTCCCCCGCCAACGCAAATGACTGTGCCCAATTTTTCGATATGTGTAGGCTTACCCAGAGGGCCGCAGAGATCGAGAATTTCATCCCCCTGCTGTAATGTTTCCAGTACGGCTGTGGTTTTTCCCATGACCAGATAGACAATGGTGATGGTGCCGGCTTCTACGTCGGTATCGGCTATAGTGAGGGGGATGCGCTCCCCTTTTTCCGAGAGGCGTATGATGACGAAATTGCCGGGCTTTGCCGCCTTGGCAATATGGGGTGCGTGAATGATAAGGCGGCTGGTTTGTCCGGGAATGAGAGATTCCTTGAACAGAATGGGAGCGGGCATGTGTTCTCCTGAGATTTCACGGGAGGGATGCTTGTTTGCAAGAATCCATGTGGGCGAAATCTATAAAGTTAAGGCAACTGCGTGATGGCTTTGTCCATTGCGGGGCAGGGCCTGTTGGTGAACAGCGTGGTGGAAACGCTGGTAAATTTGTGCAATGTCAGGAAGGCTTACAAGCTCCCTTGAGAGTTATAAAATCCCTGCGTCCAAAAATATTTGCGAAAGTGTGGCGCAAGGAGATTATAAACGAGTCGTGCCAGATTGCACACAAAAAAATATCCCCTTGAAGATGCGGAGGCCGCTATTCTTCAAGGGGAGGGAATTACGAAGGAAGCTGCATAATTAGCGCCTGTCGCCCAGAATGCGCAGGAGCATGATGAAGAGGTTGATGAAGTCAAGGTATAGCTTGAGGGCGCCAAGGATAACACCGCGCCGAACGGCAAGTGCATCATTTTGTGGAACGCTTTCTCCCATTTCCTTGAGGTACTGCGTGTCGTATGCGGTAAGGCCGACAAACACGAGTACGCCGATGCAACTGATGCCAAATTGGAAGGCGGATGAATTAATGAATATGTTTACAACGGAAGCGATAATGATGCCAAAAAGCCCCATCATACAAAAGCTGCCCACGCTGGCAAGGTCGCGCTTGGTGGTCATGCCATAGAGGCTGATGGCGGCAAACATACCGGTTGTTGTTAAAAAGGCTGTAGTAACGGAAGCTGTTGTATAGCTCGCGATAATGATGGAGAGAGTGACGCCGTTGAGGGCACTATATATAAGGAAGAGGGCGCTTGCCTTGCTGGCGGAAAATGTATTAATCCGCGCACTCAAATAGAAAACCAGACCCAGTTCCAGAAGGATGCATACGATCATGGTTACCATTCCGGCGGGGGTGCGTATAAGATCGCTCAAACTGGTGCCTGTGATGATCCAGGAAATGGCGGCTGTAATGCTAAGGCCTACAGCCATCCAGTTATAAACGGAACGTAAAAAAGCATTGGTAACTTCAGCTCGGCTAATGGTTTGTTGCCCACTGGTATTCATGTGTACACTCATATCGGAACTCCTGGATAAAGATGTGTTTTCTCGTAGACATTGCAGGACTTCGCGCAGGGTTGCCAGTTTGGGGCTTGCCTGTCGGATAACATTGTTTAATTCATTGGTGTCTTTTTTATATATTAACCATTTTTATCGCTTTTGACAATCCGAAAAATACGTTTGCCATTCTCCCTTGAAAAGCCGCTTGTAGTTTCAGTGCCTGTGCGATATTCAATTAGAGTTCGTCGCACAATACAACGAACTCCGGCACCTGCTGCGCAGTTGCCAGAGGCCTGTGCAAGGGCCTCAAGTAATGAGTACGACGCGTTGGTGGGTGGAGTGGGGCATGTTTGCTGTGTATTCATATTATTTCTGAGAGGTCGCGTATGTCTGTATCCCTGTGTATCCATGGGCATTTTTATCAGCCCCCCCGTGAAGACCCCTGGCTTGGCCGCATTTTGGTAGAAGCGAGTGCGGCCCCCATGCGCCACTGGAATCAGCGAATTTTACGAGAAAGCTATGCGCCCCTTGCCTGGGCCAGGCGCCTCGACTCTGAAGGGCGCATTGCAGATATTCTTAATTGTTATGAATGGATAAGTTTTAATGTGGGGCCAACACTGCGCCAGTGGATGCAGCGGTCAGCCCCACAGGTGCTTGAGCGCATGTATGAGGGAGACCGCATCAGTGTGGCACGCTGGGGGCATGGAAATGCCATGGCGCAAATATATCATCATACAATTATGCCCCTGGCCAGCGCGCGGGATAAAGAGCTGGAAACACGCTGGGCTGTTGTGGATTTTCAACGATATTTTGGTCGAACTCCTGAAGGTATTTGGCTTTCAGAGTGTGCTGTGGACAGGGCAACGCTGGAGGTTCTGGCGCAAGAGGGTATTTCTTTTGTTATTCTCGCGCCGGGGCAGGCCAAGGCTCTGATGCAGGATGGCAAGGCAGTTTCCCTTGCGGAAGGGCATTTTTCCATTGGCAGGCCGTATCAAGTGGCACTGTCTCAAGGGAAAAGCATGACGGTGGTTTTTTATCATGGCGAACTTTCCCAGCGCATTGCCTTTGATGGACTCTTGCGTGATGGTGAGCTTTTTTGGCAGCGCATTGCGGATTCGTCACGTTCCCTTGCGTGGGAAAATGCCAAGCGCAGCATTCTTACCCTTGCCACAGACGGTGAGACGTATGGGCATCACTTTAAATTTGGCGAGATGGCCTTGGCGCATATTTTGGCTCAGGGATTTTTGCAACGTGATGGTATTTCCCTTACAAACCTTGCGACGTTTATTGCGGAAAATCCGCCAGAGCAAGAGGTTATCTTGCATGAGCCTTCTGCATGGAGTTGTAGCCATGGGGTTGAGCGCTGGCAGAGTGATTGCGGTTGCAAAGATGGCGGGCATCCTGATTGGAACCAGAAATGGCGAGGGCCCTTGCGGGAGGCGTTGCAGTACTGCCGGGATGGGGTTAACGCGCATTTTGCCAAAAGAGGGGAGCTTTGTTTTGTTAATGCGGATAACGCCTTGACTGCGTATGGAGAGCTGCTTGCTGATGCGCAGCAGCGTACCCATTTTGCCGCAATGCATATTAAGGCCGAGGCGGACGTAGCGTGGAAGTTGCTTGCTATGCAGGAGCAATCGCTGGCTTCTTTTGCGAGTTGCGCGTGGTTTTTTGATGACATTGCCCGCATTGAACCGGAAAATTCCCTCACCTATGCCTTACGCGCCATGGAGCTTATGTGTGAAACGGGCGGCGATGAGCTGCGTCCGGCTTTTCTTGCCATTCTCGCCAAGGCCCAATCGAATAAGCAGGGTGCAGGATCGGGTAAAGATGTTTTTGAAAAAGAGGTGCTTTCTCGCAGAGATTCTTCCGCGACCCTGTGCCTTCTTGCCTTGAGCATGTTGCATGCGGAGAGGCGCTTGACGGGCGCTGTTTCGGAGATAGCGCAGAGTACGCCACTTTGTATAGAGTGGCCGTATGTTTCGGTTGAAATTTTTCTGGAAGCGGGGAAAGTGCCCTTGCCAGCGCACGAGACTGCTGTTCAATGCACCGTTGTACCACAGGGAATTGCGGCAGATCAAACGGATAGCATTCTGCCTGTTTCGTTGCGGGGAATGGCTATTATCCGCTCTGGCCGTGAGGTGCAAGGAATGACGGTGCAGTGGGAGTGGAAGACTGCGGAGTCTTGCGTGCAGGAAAAAACATGCGCAACCTATGGATGCAGCGAGGTTACAACGCGCCTTCCCAACGGTACCCAGGAACGAGCCAGCTTGTGTGGGCTTTCACTTCCTTTGCGCGACTTTCTGCTGGATGCGCTTTTAGAGCGAAAGGCCAGGGGCATGGGCGGCGATGCGGAAATAGCTGCCCGGTATATTCTTTCCCTGCTCAATGTTTGGGAGGAGGCCCAGCACGGCGTGTGTCGTCCGGAATTTTGGGTAAGTGCCTTGCCGTATACCGTTCCCCTTGCCATGAAGAGCGCTATTCTTACCAACAGCAACAGGGAACAGCTTCGCGTTATTCTTGAGATGCATCTGAATACTGCGGGCAAGAAGCTTGCGCAGAAACTGGTGGAAGAAGAAGTTTTGCTGGGGCTGCATCGTTGTACGCCTTTGGGTAAAGAAGAGGCGACAAACCGGTGCGTTCTTGCGGATGATGCAACTCTTGCTGTGTGGGTTGAACGTGTTACGCAGCTTTTGCCTGATATGGATTGGTGGAATGTACAAAATACTGTGTGGGAACTGGGTGTTGGAAAATTGCCGGAAACAGCAAAGCGTTTGCGTTTTGTTTGAAACCGGCAGTGCTCGCGTTGCGAGCTGTTTTATTGATATGTTACAGCGTTAACTACATAATTTAAAAATTGAATGGTTCTAGAGGTATGCTTATGAAGACTCTTTGCCCGGTAATTTTATGCGGGGGGAGTGGCACACGGTTGTGGCCCCTTTCACGCAGGCTGTACCCCAAGCAGTTTATGGATCTTGCGGGACGAACTCTTTTTGGGAATACAGTTGCACGAGCAGGCTCTTTGCCACAGTGTGGAACCATGTTTATCTCATGCCATGAAGATCATCGTTTTTTTGCCGCTGCAGAGTTACAACGGCTGGGGGTAGATGCGCGTATTGTGCTGGAGCCGCTTTCTCGAAATACCGGGCCTGCCATTGCCCTTGCGGCTTTTGCTGCCTGCGCGGAGCATCAGGATCCTTTGTTGCTGGTATTGCCTTCAGATCATACTGTGGAGCCGTTGGATGCTTTCACAAAGGCGGTGGCAGAAGCCTGTATTACAGCGGAAAGCGGATATCTTGTTACCTTTGGCATTGTTCCACAAGGGCCGGAGACAGGCTTTGGTTATATTAAGCAGGGCGAGCCTTTATCATCCGGTTATGTGGTTGAGCGGTTTGTGGAAAAGCCGGATGAGGGTAGAGCGCGGGCTATGCTGAATGAGGGGGGCTTTTTTTGGAACAGCGGCATGTTTGTCTTTAAGGCGTCTGTGTACCTTGAGGAGTTGCAAAAGCTTGCTCCGTCGATGTACGAGGCTTGTTTTGCCGCGTGGGAAGGTAAAAAGCTGGATTTGGATTTTATCAGGGTGGGTGCAGAGGCCTTTGCTGCGGCACCGTCTGTTTCTATTGACACGGCTGTAATGGAACACACGGCTCGAGCCGCCATGATACCCCTTTCTGCTTTTTGGAGTGACCTTGGCTCCTGGGAGGCTTTTCATGATGCAGGAAGCAAGGATCGCGCCGAGAATTGCTGTGTGGGTGATATTGTTGCGCAGGACTCCCATGGTTGCTACCTGCATTCTACAGGGCGTCTGGTTGCTGCTATTGGAGTTTCAAACCTGGTACTGGTGGAAACGCCTGACGCTGTGCTGGTAGCTGACCGTGCTTGTTCCCAGGATGTGAAAAAAATTGTGGAGCATTTGCATCTGGCAGGTCGCACCGAGAAAGATACACATTTGCGCGTTTTTCGCCCATGGGGCAATTATGAAGTGCTGGCTGCGGGCGAGGGCTTTCAGGTAAAGCGCATTGTGGTTAGCCCTGGCTCATTGCTCTCTTTGCAACTGCACCACCACAGGGCAGAGCATTGGGTGGTGGTGAGTGGTACGGCACGGGTTACCCTTGGCGAGCAGGCTTTGCTGCTGAGCGAAGATCAATCCACCTATATTCCCCTTGGCACCGTGCATCGACTTGAAAACCCTGGTCGTATTCCTCTGGTGATTATTGAAATTCAGACGGGCAGATATTTGGGGGAAGATGATATTGTTCGACTTGACGATACCTACGGACGTGGCATTGGAAAAGGCGTGTAGGTAGCACTATCATGTCATATTTTTATATTACCACGTCATCCCTTGCAATTATTGGTGTTTTGTATGTCTGGTGGCGGTTGCTTCGGCATTTGCCCTTACCCCGTCCCTTTATATGGTGCCTGTTGGTATTGTTCCTGCTTGTGTCGCAGAACATGTTGATTCTGCGCAATCTGGTAAGCAGTTCTTTGCCGTCTAAAACTATTGCGCAAGTAGCCCTTGCAGGTGGTATTCTGCAATCTTTGGAACTGACGCTGGTGGGACTCTGTCTGCTTTGGGATCTCTCCCGTCTGGCTGCATGGATTGGAAAATCCTTATGGCGTGTATTCCTACGCTTTTCTCGTCGTGACATTTCTGTTCCTTCTCTTGCCAGTGAGCCTATGACGGCTGTGGGGAGGCAGCGGCGAGCTGCTTTGCTTGCCCTATGCGGAGTTGCTGTGGCGGCAGTGGGAGTGCGGGGAGTGTTCCAGCGGCCTGAGGTGAAGGATGTACGGTTGCCGGTGAAGGGATTACCGCTTGAGCTTGAAGGCTTACGCATCGCTATGCTGTGCGATCTACATGTCGGTGCCGGGTTAGATGGTGACTGGCTGTCTCGGGTAGTGGACGATACCAATGCTGCACGGCCTGATGTTATAGTTATTGTGGGGGATGTTGTGGACGGAACGGTGGCGCGTCTGTACGATGAAGTGAAACATCTTGCTCGATTACGCGCTCCGCATGGTGTTTTTTTGGCAGTCGGGAATCATGAGTATTATTCCGGGTATCGGGCCTGGATGCAGGCCTTTGCCGGAATGGGGCTGACGGTTTTGACGAATGCGCACAGTGTTGTGGAATTCAAGGGACATCCTGTTGTTTTTGCTGGAGTGACGGATCCCATGGCGGAGCGCTTTGGTGAGGGGCCCATGCCTGACCCGGTGGCGGCTTTACGGGGAGCACCGGAATCACCCTTAAAGATTTTACTGCGGCACAGGCCGGATACGGCAAAGGATGCCGCCCGGCTTGGCTATGATGCACAGCTTTCCGGTCATACTCATGGCGGGCAAGTTGTTTTTGTGAATCCGCTGCTGCGGCATGTGCATAAGTACGTACTCGGGTTATACCAAGTGAAAGGAATGCCTTTGTATGTAAGTCCCGGCACGGGTGTGTGGGCGCGTTTCCCCGTGCGGGTGGGGACATCCCCAGAAATCAGCATTATTCGTCCAGTGCGGGCTTAGGTGGAGGAGAGGTGTTGGGGGTGGCATCGAGGAGGCCTCCCCCTTTTTCACCAAGCATGTTGCACTGCTCATATGTGGTTAGGTGAAGAAGTAGAAAAGGATCTGCGTGTAAATCGCTCAGCCCGCATTAGTTCCTGCTCATGAAATCGTTCCAGAGAAGACTCTGGCAGAATGAGTTCACGGTGTTTGGAAAAAAAGTTTCAAAAAATGCAAAAAAGGTGTTGACCTTTTTGGAAAGTGGATGCATAACCCCACTTCGCCGGTTGGGAACAGCAGGTGAGCAGAAAATAACTACTTGGATTAATTTATTTTTTAAATTTGAAAAAA
>JAVBJS010000060.1:0-7438 GCA_031546885.1 Desulfovibrio sp. | reverse complement strand
AGCTGCTTTGAAATAAAGGCACGCCGCGCTGCTCGCTTGCGGGCGTCTGCTGGCGCATCCGCAGAGGCCATTGTGCAATGGCCTCTATTTATGGATAAGTTCAAAATTGCTGCTTGAATTTCGCCTGTCAAAGTGCGAGAAGGTTATACAATTTACCCAAATTAGGCAAGAGCCGGAGAGTATTGCAGTGTAACAAAATCAAAAGACGAGGCCATTGTGCAATGTCCTCTTCTCTTGGGTTCGTTGCATTGCGCAACGAATTTAAGACAGGCGTTCGGCTGGTTTTTTGGGAACCTGTGGCAATTTCCTTGCATCTCACCCGGTGCTGGCGTATCTTGTGGAAACTGTTCTCATGAGGTACTCTTTATACTATGCGGCACTATCCTTTATTCTTAAATCTTGCAGGCAGAGACGTGCTGGTGGTTGGCGCGGGTATTGTTGGGCGGCGAAAAATATGTTCCCTGCAAACTGCCGGCCCGAGATCCATTACCGTTATTGATCCCGCAGAATTGCCTTACTTAGGCGCATCTGTCGTGCATGAGCGCCGGGCCTTTTCTCCGGCGGATGTTGCAGGTAAGTTCCTTGTTTTTGCCGCAACTCACTTGCAGGAGGTAAATGCTTTGGTGGCGGCAACCTGCCATGCTCAGCATATATTATGCAATATTGTTGATGCCCCTGATGAGAGTGATTTCTTTGTGCCAGCCAGTGTGTCTTCGGGTGAGATTACTGTAGCTATTGCCACAGGGGGTGCAAGCCCGGCCCTGGCCCGCCGTATGCGGATAGAGCTTGAAGACTGGTTGGGAAACCGCTATACTGCCCTTACCCTTTTCTTGGGTAGGGTGCGCCCCAAGATATTGGCCCTTGCCTTGGGGGGGGATAGAAATACTAAATTGTTTCGGATGCTTGTGAATTCATCGTTGGGCGAGCTGCTTGCATCGGGAAGGCATGAGGAGGCGCACACGCTTCTGCTTAATCTTTTGCCTGAAGGGCT
The DNA here is from genome assembly GCA_031546885.1 of Desulfovibrio sp. Taxonomy (GTDB): domain Bacteria; phylum Desulfobacterota; class Desulfovibrionia; order Desulfovibrionales; family Desulfovibrionaceae; genus Frigididesulfovibrio. The sequence goes on along the minus strand of JAVBJS010000060.1, from coordinate 6,447 downwards.
ACACAGCTCGATAGAGGAGCTTCTCCATGACATTTGAACGGCTACTTACCATATGCGTGATCGTGCTGTATTCTCTAGGTGCTTTGGGAATTTTTCTAGGCACGCTTTCTATGCGCTGGCGAGTGAAGGTGCTGGCAAACAGAATTACCGTGGGTGGTTTTGTTCTCCATACGCTTTTATGCGCAAGCATGTTTGGGACGCACAGCCTTGAGGAGCTTTCTGCCGGATATTTCATGCAGATGCTTGCCTGGTGCGTGCTTTTTGTCTATCTCGTTGCATGGTGGTGGTTGCGTTTGTCCTTTTTGTCCATGACAGCCGCGCCTTTGGCCTTGCTGCTTTTCATCTTTTCCATTCATAAAACGCAGTTGCATAATGTTTTGCCAGAGCATTTTGCCGGTCTTTTCATTGGGTTGCACTTGTGGTCGCTGTTTTTGAGTATGGGGTTGCTTGCTTTGGCCTTTGGGGCGGGTATTATTTTTATTTATATGGAGCACAAAATTAAGGCAAAGATGCCGCTTGGGGATTTTGTGCGGGACATGCCGGCCCTCTCCACCTTTGACAAAATTAACCAAATTGCCGTTATTGCCGGTTTTCCGTTGTATACTCTGGGGGTTATGGCCGGTTTTATCTGGGTTCCCATGGTGCTGGTGACGGTTGAAAACCCTAAGGTGATCTTGTCACTTGTTATTTGGGGTTTATATGCGCTTCTTTTTTATCAGCGCACAGCCCTTGGCTTTCGTGGTCGCCGCACAGCCTTCATGGCTATTGTCATTTTTCTTATCTCGGTTGTTTCTATCGCCGTTGATTATTCTATATCACATCATAGCCAAATGCTTCAGTCCCTATGAAAAAAGAACTCTACCTTGTGGGGCTGAACTATAAAACTGCCCCAGTTGAAGTACGTGAACGCTTTGCCCTTACCGACCCTGTGATACTTGCGCGGGGAATTGTGCCTTTGGATGCGCACATTAGGGAATGCGTTATTCTTTCCACCTGCAACCGGGTGGAAATTCTTGCGGTGGGGCAGGGGCCTGATATTGCAGAGCGTCTGTTTGCCTGCTGGGCGGCGGCGCGGGGTGAATCGCCCTCTGCCCTTGAGCCGTACACCTATCTCCACACAGGAGCACAGGCTGTGCGCCATGTCTTTACCGTGGCTTCCAGTCTTGATTCCATGGTACTTGGTGAACCGCAGATTTTAGGGCAGCTTAAAGATGCTTATAGAACAGCCCTTGAAAAGCAGCATTCAAAGGCTATTCTTAATCGCCTGTTGCACAAAGCTTTTTCTGTGGCGAAGCGGGTGCGTACAGAGACCGGGGTTGCCTCCAGCGCTGTTTCCATCAGTTATGCGGCGGTGGAGCTGGCCAAACGCATTTTTGCCGACATGAGCAGTATTCGCGCCATGCTTATTGGAGCGGGAGAGATGGCGGAGCTGGCGGCAACACATCTTGTCAATGCGGGTATTGCTTCTATCTGCGTTGCCAACCGAACTCATGAGCGGGCTGTACAGCTTGCAGCGCAATTCAAGGGAGAAGCGGTTCCCTTTGAAGATTTATATACCCACCTTGCTTCCGCAGATATTGTCATTAGCTCCACAGGGGCACATGACCCCATTATTTGTGCCCGGGAGATGCATGGAGTATTGCGCAAGCGCAAAAATAGGCCCATGTTTTTTATTGATATTGCTGTGCCGCGTGATATTGAGCCAGGTGTCAATAGTCTTGATAACGTGTATCTTTATGATATCGACGATCTCAAGGAAGTTGTGGAAGAAAATCTTGCGCAACGGCGAGATGAAGCAAATAAAGCTCTTGAAATTGTTATAGAAGAAACGTCAACATTTTGCCGTTGGCTTACTTCTCTAGAACTACAGCCGACCATTGTGGACATTATTCAACGGGGAGAGCAAATAATTCAGGACGAGATGGAGCGTTCCGCCCGGCGCCTTGGAATACTGAGCGCTGATCAGCAGCAGGCGCTTTCCCTTATGCTTGCCGCCATTGTAAAAAAGCTGAATCATGACCCCATCACCTTTTTGAAACGACACTTTGGCGAAGAAGAAACAAATACGCAGTATATAAGTCTCACACGGCGAATGTTCAATCTGGATAAGGAACAGTTGCCTCTTGACGCTCATTTTGGACGCATTTGTCCGGGAGTTAGCCGCTGTCCCCAGGCGGGCTGTGCTGCCTGCCGGAAAAATAATGAGAGTGGAGAGTGAGGGTTGGGAAGAAATGTCAGGGAAAAAACGGGGGGAGGAATGCGTACCTATACAATAGATCAATTGGAAGAGGCGGATGTTGCAGCCATCAATGCCCGTTTGACAGAAATGGAACTTCAGGCGGGGCTTGAAGGTATTTACTGGCTGCCGGTGGCAAGTGATATGCTGACTGAGCTGCAACGCGAGCATCTTGCTCAGTGTGGCCCGTATTGTCTTGCTCTGGAGGTGGGGCAAGCTGCCGTACACCTCGAACTGCTTGTGCGCGGGCAAGGCAGAATACGTTGCGAATGCCTCTCCTTTGCTGCGCTTTCTCTGCGCAACCATATGATTGCCTACCTTGAAAATATGCTGACAGAGCTGGGCATTCAATATTAGCCCCTGTGAACTCATTGTATTCGTTAAATTTTCTCGATGGAGAATATAGTCATTTTGAAGTGCTGTATTTGCCGATTGTGCAGAATGCGCCAACAAGCGGCACGCTATGCGGGCGTTTGCTGGCGCAATCGCCAGAGTTCGTTGTATTGTGCAACGAACTTATTTCATTATTTGGCTTCAGCAAAAAATAGATGCAAATATGCAAAACGAGTTTCCCACCCTACAGGCTTTTCCTCCACGTGCGGCCCACCTGTGTCTTGAAGTGGCGCGCTTTCTGGAGCGTGATTTAGGGCTTGTTTTGCAAAATCAGTCCTTCCTTGTCGGGTACTCGGGGGGAATTGATTCTACGGCGCTACTGTATATTTTGCATGGCTTACGCTCCGTATATTCTTTGCAACTCACGGCAATCCATATCAATCATAATTTGCGAGAGTCGGCAGCAGAAGAAGCAGAGCATTGCCGCTCTGTTTGCGCTACCTTGGAAATTCCTTGCCTGATTGAAAGTGTTGATGTGGTTGGCCTGCAACAAGATCAAAGAATAGGCATGGAAGAAGCAGCCCGCGTGGCGCGGTACCGTATTTATGCTTCTGCTATGGAAAATGGGGGGTGCCATAGGCTTGTGCTGGCACATCAGTTGAACGACTTGGCGGAAGACGTGCTTATGCGTCTTATGCGGGGAACCGGCTGGCCTGCTCTTGGGGGTATGTGTGCCCTGGATGAACGCCGAAAGCTCGTGCGCCCCCTTTTGCTTATCCCACGCGCGGCATTGGAGGAGCTGTTGCACACTCTTGCTGTGCCTTACATAATAGATCCTTCCAATGAAGATATGGAGTATTTTCGGAACAGGGTGCGCAAAGAGTTCCTTCCGCTCTTCATGCGGGAAAATCCTTCCTTTTTGTCGAATATTGCTAACTTATGGAAGCTTGGCACATGGGATGCGGAGCTGTTTACTTCATTGTTGCAAGGCCGCGTTGTCTGCGGGCCGGGGGCTGCTGAGGGTGAGGTTTTGTTGAAAAATGAGGATATTGCAGGGCTTGCACGATCTATGCGTCTTCGCCTTTATATGAAGTATACAGCAGGGCACACCCCGTTTTCCTCCCTTGTGGCCTTAGATACTGCTTGGGTAACTAAAAAGAGAGGTAAGGTAATCCTTTTAGGGCAGGGACATCAGGCTATTGTGCGCCGCGATGGTATTGTGTGGAAAACGCAGGTGTAGTTTGTATGCCAAACAGGTGATATATTCACCCCGGCATGGTGGCACCTGGCATTACTCTTGGCCTATTTGCCGCCTGAGCCATGCCTTTAAGGCGGGTGTTGGCGTGTAGATACCCTTGCTTTTCCCATTTTGCTCATAGAAATCTTCAAGCAATTCAGGAGGAAAGGGGATAACTATAAGGTCTGTCGCCTGCTCGGAATTTCGCTGTACCAAGCGGATAACAGGAGCTGCATTCCAGGTATCAACTACAAAGTAGGTTGAAATATCGCTTTTTGAGCGTACGGGCGGATATTCTGCATGCCAGTCATTATTACCCCATTCCAGATACATGGTAACAGCGTGTTCTGGTGTTAGGTTCCAGTCTATGGGGTGGTGGGTAAAGTGAGCAAGGTCAGACATAGCTATTCTCTCCGTGTGGGGACGGCCCCGTTTGTATTGCGAGAGTGAGGGCCTGGGGCGAGAAATACAGGTTCTCGCCCCTATTTGGTTCTGAAAGAATCAGCAGGACTTAATCTTAACAATTTCAATGTCAAAGGTAAGTATTCTGCCTGCAAGGGGGTGGTTGGCATCAAGCTCTACTTCGTCGTCGGTGACGCGTGAAATAATAACATCCATTTCGCCATCTTCCATGCCTATTTGCAGCATCATTCCTTCTTCGGGCTCAATATCTGCCGGCACTTCACTACGGGGCACTTGCAAAACCATTTCTTCACTGCGTTCGCCATAGGCCTCAGAGGGAGGGAGCGTGACCTTTATTTTGTCGCCAACAGCCCGGCCCCGCACAGCGTTTTCGAATCCGGCAATGACCATGCCCTTACCTAAAACAAACTCAAGGGGATCGTTCCCTCGGGATGAATCAAACTCTGTTCCGTCTTCCATCGTGCCCACGTAATGTGCGAAAATGGTATCCCCGTTTTTTGCTGTCATGACTACTCCTCATTAAAAGATGCGTTGTTTTTTATAATGTCAATTATTATTTTCGTTCACGGGTGGCCAGAATGACGCCACTTAAAATAAGTGCCCCGCCAACGTAATGTACCCATAGAACAGGTTCGCCCAATAAAAGCACAGCTTCAATACCGCAAAAAACTGGTAAAGCATAGTAAATCATGGAGGCGCGAATTGCGCCAATACGCTCGATGGCGAGCCCCCAGCACCAAAAAGAAAAAAGCGAAGCCCCGATTCCTATGTAAGCAGCGGCAAAGATAACAGTGGGCGACCAGTGAATAACATTCCCTGCCCCAAGTTCCCAGGCAGCCAGGGGAAGAAGAAAGAGCTCGCCAAGGCCAAAGGTGACGACAAGAAAGGTGAGGGTGCTCGCTCCTGCGGGTTTTTTTCGTACAAGGATATTGTAAACAGCAAAAAGGAAAGCCGCTAAAAGCATAATTAAATCGCCTGCCTGAAAATGCAAGCCGTACAGAAGCTCCAAATTACCCTTGCTGATAAGGAGTAATACCCCGCAAACCACGACAAAAATACCTAGAAGGCGAGTGAGGGTAATTGCTTCTCCAAAAAAAATGCGGGCAAGGATAATGGTGAAGAGAGGAGAGGTAACAGCTTCAAGGGAAAGGTTTATCGCGGGAACGGTGTGCCCTGCAACATATATAAGCGTATTGAAAGTAGATATGCCAAAAAGTGCCGTTATAATGTAGTACCATTTATGCTGAAGTACATGGGGCCAGTCCCGCTTTACGGATGTAAAAGCTAATGGAAGCACGGCGATAAAGGCTATGCTCCAGCGCAAAGTGGCAAGTGTAATGGGGGGGACAGCCTCAGCAAGGCCGCGCCCTACAATAAAATTGCCAGACCATACGGCTGTTGCTAAAAGGGCGAATATGCTTCCCTGAACATCACGCCGAGAAAAAAATGGGGGCAGAGCTAAGGCCGTAGGTGTTTGTGACATGAAAAATCCATTCGGGGTTTGTATTTCACTCAGATGCGCTTACAGCTAAAATAATCGTAACGAGCCCTCACAGTGTTTCGTGCTCGCCTTCATATAGATACGGCCCTACGATAAAAAGTGCAAGAGCTAGCCGAAAAAAGCAGCGGCTATACTTCTCTTTTTTTGTAGCAGCACGGTAAAAGCTATCATAATCATTCCGGCTGTCACATGTAAACACTTCTTCTGCTCATGGAGCCGTTCCAGAGAAGACTCTGGCAGAATGGGTTCACGGTGTTGAGGCCATTGCAAAATGGCCTCAGGCAACTGCGCAGCAGGTGCCCGCAAGCGGACAGCGCAGCGTGCCTTTCTTTTAAAGCCCGTTTGGGCTTAAAAAGCATGTTAACAGGGCATATCTTCTGCTACTTTCCGCTTTCTGGTAAAATTTGAGGCCATTGAGAATAAAATATTATATTTCCAAGAAATTAAACACATATCCTTCCCCACATACTTTCGCAACCGAAACGGATTGCGAAAGAAAGGCACGCTGCGCTGCCCGCTTGCGGGCGCTTGCTGCGCAATCGCCAGAGACCGTTGCATTGTGCAACGATCTCGTGCTTGGAAAAAAAGTTTCAAAAAATGCAAAAAAGGTGTTGACCTTTTTGGAAAGTGGATGCATAACCCCACTTCGCCGGTTGGGAACAGCAGGTGAGCAGAAAATAACTACTTGGATTAATTTATTTTTTAAATTTGAAAAAA
>JAVBJS010000140.1:0-14287 GCA_031546885.1 Desulfovibrio sp. | reverse complement strand
TTGTCATTGATTGCGAGCGCACGCGAGCCTACAGCATCACAGCAGGTAATGGCACTCCCAATACCCTGCGCATAGCGCTCAGCACACAAAATGACTTGAGCAATGGCACCCAAGTGAGCAAGCCCGATAAGGACAGAGACTCCACCAAAGCTGCGGGTTCCGTCATGGAGCAGCTTGGCCTGACCGTTAACTCCATCATGCTGGACGCCGGACACGGCGGTAAAGATCCGGGCACCATGGCAAATGGCGTGACAGAGCGCGAATTCACCCTAAAAATGATGAAATTTGTAGGTGCAGCCTTACAGCAACGAGGATTTACCGTGCACTACACCCGCACGACAGATACCTACATCACCCTTGAGGAACGCACCGTCACAGCCAATGACCACAAGGTTGACCTGTTCATTTCTCTGCACGCCAATGCCAACCCCAACTCTGCCATTTCCGGGCTTGAAACCTACTATCTCGACATGGCAAAGAGCAAGGGTGCTGCACTGGTAGCGGCACGGGAAAATGCAGTTTCGTCAAAAAAAATCAGTGACCTTCAGTTTATCTTGACCGACCTCATGCTCAATGCAAAAATGGAAGAATCACACGATCTTGCTACTTGCGTCCACAAGGGCATCTTGTCTGAAGTCCGCGAAGCTAACTTTGCCTTCAAAGACAACGGCGTACGCTCTGCACCCTTTTATGTACTGACTGGTGCCCGTATGCCCGCAATTCTCGTTGAGTTTGGCTATGTCAGCAACAAAGACGATGCCGCGAAGCTTGGGTCTGACAAATTTTTACAGGAGCAGGCAGCCGGGCTTGCAGACGGGATTGTCGCATATAAAAACAAACTTGCCCGATTTGCTTCCAAAAAAAATTAGCAGATAGCGGATACAGCCCCAGGAAAAATAGTTTTTTTTCGATAAAGAAGAGAAAATAATACAATCGAACAAATATCAGCACAATATCCGGAATACTGAGTGCTTTTCTGATTTTTCTACAGCGTATTTTAAATTAGAGCGCACGCAAATCTGCTTGACGGAAGCTCTGCATGGCGCTATGTGACTACTCTCTATACTAGTTCTAGACCTTAGCCCAAAACACCTTTCATTTACCATTTACCATTTATTTGTACAGGAGCATCCCATGCGTAAAAGTAGTATTCTTGCCATATGTTTCCTTCTGCTTTTTGCAGCCACGGCCCGCGCCGAACTGAAAATCGCTGTGTTCGATTTGCAGGTTGTTGCAGAAAAAAGCGATGCCCTGAAAGAAGCTCAAGTGAAGTGGAGTGAAACCTATGATGCAGAGAAGAAACTGTTGGAAAAGCAACGCACCGAGCTTTCCAAAAAATTTGAAAGTCTGAAAAAACCCACAGAGGCGCAGCAAAACGATTTGCGCAAGGCAGAGCGTGACTTTAACGATAAAGCCAATGCACTCATGCAGAAAATGCAAAAATCTGAGCAGGTAATCCGTGTTGAAATGGACAAGCTGATTCTTAAGGCCGCCGCTGATTATGCAGCCGCCAAAGGCTATACCGTCATTATGGACGTTAAGGGCGTTCCATATTTTGACAAGAGTATGGAAGTAACGGAAGACATGCTGAAGGAAACCAACCGCGTTTGGGCTGAAGCCAAGCCCAAGCCAAAGCAATAGCTATAGCGCACATTATGGAGCTAACCCTATCCGCCCTTGCTTCACAGCTAGGTCTTGCTCTTCAAGGTTCAGACCGGATTTTTTCCGGTCTGAACACTCTTGAAGCTGCCACTGAGTCGGAAATAAGCTTTCTTTCCAACCCCAAATATGTGCAGCACCTTGCCAGCTCAAAGGCATGTGCTGTCATTGTTTCGCAAGAATTTGCCCCCCAGGTGGCGGGGTCGGCCCTCATCAGCGATAATCCCTATCGAGACTTTGCGCGAGCTGCTGCCTTTTTTGCCCACAAGCATGGGGAAGAAACAGCCGTCAACCCCCTCTCCGTCATTCACCCCACGGCTCAACTTGGCAAAAATGTTGTGGTTTATCCCCACGCCTTCATCGGCCCCCGCGCCTGCGTCGGCAATAACTGCATCATTTTCCCCGGTGCGTATATTGGTGAAGACTGCTCCCTTGGTGACAACTGCATTATCTACCCCAACGCTGTTATCATGGCAGGGGTAACCCTTGGCAAAGACTGCATCCTGCACCCCGGTGCTGTGCTTGGAGCTGATGGCTTCGGTTTTGTTCGCGTTGCCGGGCAAGTACAAAAAATTCCCCAAATTGGTACTGTCGTCTTAGCAGACGGAGTCGATGTGGGCGCCAATTCCTGCATTGATCGCTCAACCCTTGGTGCCACCCGCATCGGCAAAGACACCAAGATTGATAACCTTGTGCAAATAGGTCATAATGTGGAAGTGGGAGAGCACTGCTTTCTCATCTCGCAAGTGGGCATTGCCGGCAGTACAAAAACAGGTAACCGGGTCACTCTGGCGGGCCAGGCTGGCATTGCCGGACACCTGCACATTGGCGATGACGTCACTGTAGGGCCGCAAGCTGGCGTTGCCAAAGATATTCCCGCTGGAACTTCCGGCAGCGGCTCTCCCTTTATGGAAGGCCGTACTTTCATGCGTAATGCTGTGGTCTTACCCAAACTTGCGGATATGTACCGCCGTCTGCAACTCCTTGAAAAAGAGCTTGCCTCACTCAAGACAGCTCTATCCAACAACGTGGAGACATCATGAGCCAATCGCTCTCTCAACTTAATATCAGCCAGATAATGGAAATGCTTCCGCATCGCTATCCCTTTCTGCTTGTTGATCGTGTGCTTCACATTGAGCAACACAAACACATTAACGCCTATAAAAACGTCAGCATCAATGAGCCCTTTTTCCAAGGGCATTTTCCCGGCTTACCCGTTATGCCAGGGGTGCTCATCATTGAAGCCATGGCCCAGGCAGGGGGACTTTTAGTGCTTTCCGGCATGGAGAAGGCAGCCCTTGAAAATTCCATTTTTCTTTTTACAGGCATTGAAAGCGTTCGTTTTCGCAAGCCTGTCTACCCCGGCGACCGCCTTGATCTGCATTGCGAATTGGTACGCCAAAAGCTTCGCCTGTGGAAAATGCGCGGCACCGCACATGTAAACGGAGTACTTGCAGCGGAGGCGGAACTCACAGCCGCTATCACCTCGCGTAGCGAATTGTAAGGAATACCCATGACCGCCCAAATCCATCCTTCCGCCTTTATTGCTCAAAGCGCCACCATTGGGCAAGGTGTTACCATTGGCCCCTGCGCCATGATTGAAGAGGACGTTATCATTGGCGATAACTGCCGGATAGATGCCTTTGCTTCCATAAAGCGCTTTACACGCCTGGGAAAGGGCAACGTCATTCACTCCTATGCAATGGTGGGAGGCATCCCCCAGGATTTAAAATTTGCCGGGGAAGATTCCTGGCTGGAACTTGGCGATAACAACAATATCCGCGAATTTTCCACCCTACACCGGGGCACAGCCGGCGGCGGCGGGGTTACGCGGCTTGGTAACAGCAATCTGCTCATGGCCTACACCCACGTTGCCCACGACTGCCAGCTTGGCAACGGGATTGTCATGTCCAACGGGGCAACCCTTGGCGGGCATTCCACAATACAAGATTATGCCATCATCGGTGGCCTTTCTGCTGTACACCAGTTCGCTCGAGTTGGCACCCACGCTTTTGTTGGCGGCATGACCGGCATAAGCCAGGATCTCCCTCCTTTTATGCTTGCAGTTGGTGGACGCGCCGGAATTCACGGGCCAAATATCGTTGGTCTGCGACGTATGGGGGCTAGTTCTCCCACCGTCACTGCCATCAGAAGCGCATTTCGCCTTATCTGGCTTTCCGGCATGCCCCGCGCTGAGGCCCTGGCGCAAGCTGAACAAGAATACGCAGATATACCAGAAGTACACACCCTCATCGCCTTTGTGAGAGAAAGTCCCCGCGGAGTTCTGCCTGCGGCTCGCGCCACTGGCAGCGAGACATAACCGAATTTCATAGTACTATTATGACAAAACGCATCGGCATCATTGCAGGCTCTGGGCAGTTCCCCTTTCTTGTAGCGCAAGGAGCGCAGAAGGAAGGGGCCTTTGTCGCCATTTGCGGCTTTCACGGGAATACCGACCCAGACCTTGAACATGAAGCCCACGCCTTCACCATGCTGCACCTTGGGCAATTCGGTTCGCTGATTACTTTTTTTCAGCAGCATAAGGTCACGCACATTTGCATGGCTGGTGCCATCAACAAGCCCAACGCCCTCCAGATACGCCCAGACCTGCGGGCGGCCAAAATTCTCTATCGTCTAGCCCGTGCAAAAAAGGGTGACGATGCCATTCTCCGCGCTGTGGCAGAAGAGCTACAGAGCGAGGGTTTCTCTATCGTAAAGCCTGACGCCCTCGCACCCTCGCTGCGCAGCAATTCAGGCATCCTTACAAAATGCGCTCCCTCACAAGAAGTCTGGCAGGACATACGCTTTGGTCTTGACACAGCTCGTACCCTTGGAGCCCTGGATATAGGGCAATGTGTCGCCGTGCGTAGCGGTATCATTGTCGCCGTGGAAGCCATTGAAGGCACAGATATCATGCTGACCCGCGCCGGAGACCTCGGAGGCCCCGCCTGCGTGGCAGTAAAAATGGCAAAACCAGGACAGGACGAACGGCTTGACCTTCCCTCCATTGGGGCACAAACCATCACCCTCCTTGCCCGCTATAATTTCGCCGCCCTCGCCTTTGAAGCTGAAAGAACCCTCTTCTTTGACAGAGAAAATGCCTGCAATATAGCGGATCAACACGGCATCACGCTGGTAGCGCTCCCCTCCGATGCTGATGCTTTTTTACGTAACTATTTGCAGTAGAAAAAGAATTGTGCTTACACTGGTTCCTGTATAAATATAGTGTGCGGACTATTTCAACGGTAAACTGCTATACTAGATTTCTTATTGCGGATCAGGAGGGTGGGGGTTTGGGGGAGGGAAACTCAAGGGCTTCAAGCCCTTGGGGTTCCCTCCCCCAATCTTTCTCCTTCCACAAGCTTATTCTACCTGAAAACTTGCTCGAAAGCTTGCCCAGTCTGCTATGTTGTACTGTTCTTTCAGCGCTGGAAGCTCTGCGGCTATCTGAAAGGCCATATCAGGCCGAATGAAGTTCCCTGTGCCAATTTGTACGGCGCTTGCGCCTACAAGCATAAATTCAAGCACATCAAGGGCGCTGCAAATTCCGCCTATTCCAATGACGGGAATACGCACAGCCTGGCTCACCTGCCACACACACCGCAATGCCACAGGCTTGATAGCAGGCCCGGATAAACCGCCTATGATATTAGCAAGCAGGGGACGGCGCGTTGCCACGTCCACCGCCATGGCACTCAGAGTGTTAATACACGAAAGACTTGTGGCGCCAGCAGCTTCACAAGCTTTGGCAATGGCAACAATATCACTCACATTAGGCGAAAGCTTCACAATAACCGGTTTTTTTCCAGAAGCCTTGCAAACCGCCTCTGTCACCTTTGCCGCCATGCGGGCATCCTGCCCAAAGGCAATGCCGCCAGAACTGACATTTGGGCAGGATATGTTTACCTCCAGCCCGGCAATACCGTTCTCATGAGCCAAAATAGCCGCCAGTTCTGAAAATTCTTCCGCACTGGTTGCATACAGATTGGCAATAACAGGAACGTCCTGTGCAGCCAAAAGGGGCAATTTATCCCGAACAAAAGCCTCTACCCCACAGTTTTGCAACCCTACGGCATTCAACATGCCACAGGCTGTTTCTGCGACACGCGGCATGGGATTGCCCTCACGCGGCTTTAAGGAAATTCCCTTTAAAACGATGCCGCCAAGATTTTTAAGATCACCAAATCCGGCAAATTCTGTTCCATACCCAAAAGTTCCTGAAGCAGTCAGAATGGGATTTTTAATACCAAGCGAACGCCCGTTCCCCGTGAGTGTAATGTGCTGTTTTTCCATATCAACTCTCACAATGGTTAAAGCGTTATCGCATCGGCCCATATATTGGGGCCGCACGTACAGGTTTGAATATGGTGGCGTGGGGCCGTTGCCAGGGAAGCGTCGTACACGGGATTTCCACCATCCAGCGCTGCTTTGACAACGCAGCCAAGACAAGCGCCAATGCCGCAGGCCATACGAGTTTCAAGACAGAGCTGAGTGCGCGCCCCATGCCGTGCAGACAACGCCTGCACAGTACGCAGCATGGGCAAAGGCCCACAAGCAAGCACCAGCCCCTTGGCATGCTCCTTAATACGCTGATCCAAAACGGCGACAAATTCCGCCAGAGTCTCCTCGGAAGTATCCATATGCGCTTTGGCGGTCACATATTCCGTCAAACTGTCATAAGGGTAACAATCCAGCGGCATTCGATGCCCGAATTCCAAGGTGAGGGTGCGGGGCTTCGGGTGCGTATGAATATACCCGACAAAAGGAGCAATACCTATTCCCCCACCGATGAGAAGTGTTGGCCCTGTTGCATCCACAGCCATTTCATTGCCAAGCGGCCCCCAAATATCCACCTGATCGCCAATCTTGAGTTGAGCCATAGCCGCAGTAGCGCGCCCGACCACCTGAAAAAAAAGCACCAGATCGCGGTTAGTCAGCCTGCATATGGAAAAAGGACGGCCCCAAAGGGTTTGCCCCATATTAGTACACGAATCCTGGCTAAGACGAAGCATAACAAATTGTCCTGCACGCCACTCTGTCCACTCCGGCGGTTCAAGCCGTAACGCATAAAAACCAGGAGGCCCGCCGGCATTGCCGAAAGGAACAAGATCCAAAACAGTTGTTGTAGTAAAACTGGGCATCAGATACCCCATCATGGAAGTTATAGGTATATACAAGGGAAAATACAACATAGCGAGGTAAGGCCTTGCCCCATCGCCCCTGTTTTCTCTCATTGCGGCAACGACAGACATACTGTATCCTGCACAGCACGTCTCATCTTCCGGGTACACCCTTTGAGAGTATTACGCAACGGACTCCCATTGAGAGCATTGCGCAAGAGACACCCTTTGAGATCTTATTCACAATGTGATATTTCAGGAAAAGACATGGCACGAAAAAGTAGAGAAGACAACTCTGAAATAAGCCCTTTTGCCGCAGAAGAAAGCTATTTTCTTACAAGTCATAAAAAAGAAGCTGAATTATCAGACAAAATAAAATGGAATAATTTCGACCTCACCCCGGGAGAAAACACCCCGGATAACACGCAGACACACCCAAGTATTACCCCTATGGAAAATGATCAAACAATAGACACACCTTCCTCCGGCGCTCACACCGACACTAACGCTCAAACTCCCTTAACCCACAACCATACGGCTGCGAGCGATACTCTCACTGCTCCAGGCGACACAATAACTACCGCCACTCCCTTTCGCCCGGAAATTCTTGCTCCCGCCGGTGACATGCCCGCAGCCCTCGCCGCCTTCGCCGCTGGTGCTGATGCGGTCTATTTGGGACTCAAGCATTTCTCCGCACGCATGCAGGCAGAAAATTTTTCTACAACAGATCTTGCGCGCCTCATCAGTTTCGCCCATGCGGAAAAGCGCAAGGTCTACGTTGCCATGAACACACTCCTGAAGCCTGGGGATTCTCCCTCCGCTCTGCGCCTTGCCAAGCGCCTTGCCCTGCTGGGAGCCGACAGTCGCCCGGATGCCCTTATTGTTCAGGATCTCGGCATGTTGAATCTGGCCCGGCACGCCGGATTCACAGGCGAGCTGCACATATCCACCCTTGGCAATGTAACGCATCAAAAAGCGTTACAAGCAGCAAAAGACGTTGGGGCGCAACGCATCATTTTGCCCAGGGAGCTTTCCATTGACGAAGTACGCCTCATGGATGCCGCCTGCCCTGAGGGGCTTTCCATGGAATTTTTTGTTCACGGCGCTCTCTGCTTTTGCGTTTCCGGCCGGTGCTGGTGGTCCAGCTATATGGGCGGAAAAAGTGGACTGCGGGGGCGCTGCGTGCAGCCCTGCCGCCGGGTATATACACAAAAAGGACGTGAGGGGCGTTTCTTTTCCTGCATGGATCTTTCCCTCGGCGTTCTTGCGCGTCAGCTTCTGGCCTTTCCGCGTGTGGCCTCATGGAAAATAGAAGGACGCCGCAAAGGCCCCCACTATGTATATTACGCTACCACCGCCTACCGCCTCCTGCGCGATGAGCCGGACAATCCCGCTGCTCGAAAAGAGGCGGAAAGTATCCTTGAAATGGCCCTGGGCAGACCCGGCACCCGTTCTCTCTTTCTGCCCCAAAAAAGCCATTCTCCCACAGCTCCTCCCCCCGGCAAGGAGGGCCAAACCAGCTCCGGCCTGCTCTGTGGTAAAATAGGCAAGGGAGTGCAGGGGCGGTTTGAAATGCGCCCGCGCTTGCCCCTGCTGCCCAGGGATTATTTACGGATTGGATACGAAGATGAAACATGGCATTGCACCGCCTCCATTACCAAATGGGTACCGGAAGGCGCGGCCCACACTCTTGTGCTGCCGCGTGGAAAAAACCCCAAGCCCGGCACTCCTGTCTTTCTCATTGACAGAAAAGAACCCGAACTCCTTGAGCTACTGCGTGAGTGGGAGCGCAATCTCACTTTACACCACGCCCAAGCAGGCACATCCCTGCCTGACGGGGGAGATGTACTGGATGCCATGCCGCCAAATTACAGCCGAGGCAAGAAAGAATCCATACGCCCTCTGGACATTACCCTGCGCAGCTCACTGCCGCACGGGCGAGAAGGCAAGACCGGACTTCGCCCAGGCTCTGTCCAAGGCCTCTGGCTCTCACCCAAAGCGCATAATGAGCTTTCTCAAACCCTCTTTGGGCGGATTTCCTGGTGGCTCCCTCCCGTTATCTGGCCGGACGAAGAGGAAAGCTGGTCACGTCTCATTGCCTCCGCTGTACGCAAAGGAGCACGGCATTTTGTCTGCAACGCCCCGTGGCAAGCGAGCTTCTTTCCTGATAAAAAGAATCTCGCCCTTACAGCAGGCCCCTTCTGCAACATCGCCAACGCTCCAGCCTTGGCCATGCTTGCGCAAATGGGTTTTTGCGCCGCCATCATCAGCCCAGAGCTTGGGCAAGAAGACATCCTTGCCCTGCCCGGACAAAGCCCCCTTCCCCTTGGCGTTGTCCTTTCTGGCTACTGGCCCATGGGAATCACGCGACATGGAGTTGATCCCCTCAAGCCGCGGGAAGCCTTCAGCAGCCCCAAAGGCGAAGCCTTCTGGGCACAAAAATACGGGCAAAATATGTGGATCTACCCCACATGGCCCCTCGACATGACCGCGCACCGCGCAGCCCTTGAGCGCGCTGGATACTCCACCTTCATCAACATCGACGAGCATCCCCCAAAAGGTGTCGAAGCAAAGCGAACCAGTGAGTTCAACTGGAATATCGACGTATTGTAGGGCAAAGAGAAGGGGAGAAACGCGAATAGAAAGAAGAATACTGGGGGAGGGAACTCCAAGGGAATGATCCCCTTGAGGTTCCCTCCCCCAGACCCCCTCCCTCCTGATCCACAATCTGAGGCCATTGCATAATGACCTCAATCTGTGTGACGACGAGCAGGGCAATACATAGGATAACGATAAATCCCTTCCCAAACATACATTTGGGAAGGGATTTATTTTAAAAGTCAAAGAGCTGGGGCAAGCCTCTAAACTATGCAGCACCATCGGCACGTAATTTTGCAAGTAGAGCATTCATTTCCTGCGTCAGATGTGAGATTCCTGAAACAGCTGTTGTTGACTCTTCCATACTGCTGGCAGTTGTGGTTGCTATTCTGTTAATATCATCAATAGCACGATTAATTTCTTCCGCTGTTGATGATTGCTGCTCTGCTGCGGTTGCAATGCTGGCAATCAAGGATGAACTTGCGGCGGCGAGCTGCACTATTTCGCGCAAAGCACCCCCTGAGGTTGAGGCAAGATCTGTCGCCTGTGTGGCATTGTGCGCTGCCTCTGTCACCCGCACCATGTTGCTCGCCGTGGCGGCCTGTATGCCCTTGATGCTGCTGCCTACTTCTGATGTAGCATGCATGGTTTTTTCCGCAAGTTTACGCACCTCATCGGCAACAACAGCAAAACCGCGTCCGGCTTCGCCTGCCCGAGCAGCTTCAATGGCTGCGTTCAGGGCAAGCAGGTTCGTCTGATCTGCTATGTCAGAAATAACATTCATGACTCCACCAATAGACTCTGCCTGCGCATTCAGCTCTTGCATATTTTTCTGAATTTCTTGTGTCACGGAATCCACGCGATTAATGGCACTCACAACGCGCCCCACCAATTCTTCGCCGCTAAATGCTCTTTGGCGTGTATTTTCAGCCTGATCATTGGCCTGTCCGGCACTTCTGGCTACTTCAAGCACTGTGGCACTCATTTCATCCATGGCTGTGGCAGTTTCTGCAGAGCGCCTATTCTGATTTTCAGCACTACGCTGAGCTTGCATAATCTGTGTTGACAGGTGTTTGGAGGTGCTCGAAAGGCGTGTGACAATACCTTCCAACTCGCCTGCTGCATAGAGAACACCCCGCCGCCGCTCCTGCTCCGCAAGATGCCGTGCTTCCTGCGCTTCTCGTGTGGCAGCCTGCGCCCTGCACGTTTCCTGGGCCGCTGTTTCTGTTTGCAGCCGCACTTCTTCAATCTGCCTTTTCAGCGCCGAAACCATTGTCACCAGCGCCGCAGCAAGATCGCCCACCTCGTCCTGAGCATTTACTTGCAAGACTTTAT
The DNA here is from genome assembly GCA_031546885.1 of Desulfovibrio sp. Classification (GTDB taxonomy): domain Bacteria; phylum Desulfobacterota; class Desulfovibrionia; order Desulfovibrionales; family Desulfovibrionaceae; genus Frigididesulfovibrio. The sequence continues at coordinate 3,575 of JAVBJS010000140.1, read as the reverse complement.
CCAACTCTCCCCTCGCCACAGCCGCCGCATATTCAGTGGTAATAACAATAGGTTGAGAAATTGTTCGAATAATAAACCACGCGCCTAATCCCAAAATGGGCAAAAGGGCCAGCGCCGCCAGCAGTGTGGTTATCATAATATTATCCCGGGCATTGACGGAATGTTCCAGGGGCTTCCCTATAAACCACATGCCCACGATCTTCCCTTCAGGATCCTTCATGGGCCAGTACGCGCTTTGATATGGCTTATTAAACAGCGTATTCTGAACAAAGTACATTTTACCCTGCTGCATCACCGAATCAAGCACAACGGGAAGTGTCATCCGGGTGCCAATGGCTCTGCCTGTTCCTGAGGTAACAGTGGTCATGACACGGGTATCGCCTTTAAAAATAGTTACCTCTGCTCCCAAATTACTCTTCAGATCATCCACAAAGGATTCTTTGATAAGAGACACCCCTATTCCCACTGTGCCGATGATTTTTCCATCCTTTCGAATGGCTTCCACCGCCCGCAATGTATAGGGCGCTTCCGTGCCGCTCACCACACCGGAAGAATGCTCCCCGCGCAAAGCCCGCTGCACTGCGGTCTGATTCATGATGGAATCACCCACCCGGTCGGAATGCCCGCGCCCAAGAACAACACCCTTTTCGTCGGTAATAGTGAGCAGGTCCGCCGGAAGCGCTCTCGCCAACTCCACGGCCAACTTTTTCACCGCATTGGTATCTTTTGCTTCAACAGCGGCTATAAATGTGGTATCTCGCGTGATAAGCGTTGCCTGCTCCAGCATCTTACGCTCCATATCCGCTGTAATCTTGCCCAAAATTTTGCTCAAAGCGGTAATGGAAGTTGCGGCATCTTCCGCAAACCATTGCGAAAGAATATATGTGGTGCTCCCCAGCATAGAGCCGGCCGTAATTGTAATAACCGCAAAAACAAGCACAAATATCTTACGTGATATAGTCCATTTCATCGTAAGGCTCCTTACTAAATATTGAAATATGCATGAATCGGTGAAACGGCAGTAGAAAAAACAGAAAACCACTGCACTATTGTGAATGTTGAAAACACTCTGCAGCATCCCAAGAGAAATTGTTTTTCTTCAATTGAACATATCAGGGCGCTCATGAGTATGAGCAAAATATTCAATATGCAATATTCCCTTAAATATACATATGTAACGTGCCCAATTACACTTCATTCGTATAATAGCGACAACCCCCAAGCTGTCAAGGAAAGATTGAACAAACTGCATATCCATTACCAGAAACATTCCACAAATCTGCTTGAAAAAATTGCAAAAACGTGATTTCTTTGCTTTGTGATTTTTTTAACAACATCCTCAGCCATGCACTATGCATCGAGAAAGAATTTTACTGTCGTAAAAAACACAACGGCAAAGAACTATTCAAAGGCAGCTCTTGGCATAACTAACCTAAAACAACACACATTCCACAGGAATGCACGATGGATCACATGAAATACCCAGGCAAACTTCTTTCCTTTTCTCTCATCGCCTTAGCCTGTTTGGGCATACCGGGCGCAAATGCCGCGCCCATTATTTATCCCACCGGGACAACTGTCTATTTACCTGAAAAATCCCAAAACGGTTATTTTCTTGTTATGGACAATGAGAAATTCTCCAATTCGCTTGACCCAAGCATTAAAAGTGAGCCGGAGTACATTCAGCACTGGTATAATAAACCCATTAAGACCTCAGAAAAGCGTGTTGATATTGTCCGCCTTATGGATATGAATGGGAATGTCGTTCATACTTGGAACACGTCCATATACAGTTCAGCTAATGCTCGTAACCGCCTGCTGCCAAACGGGCATCTTTTACATCTTGCTGAATTTTCAGGCAAAATAGTAGAATACGACTGGGACGGCAAAGTTGTGTGGGAATACGATTGTGACGGCATTCCCCACCACGACTTCCATGTGCTTCCCAATGGTAACTACCTGATTCTTGCTGAAGAAACTGTCCCCGCCGAATATCTGGCAAAGCTCAAGGACATTGACTATAATTTCGGCAGCCGCTCCGGCACAATGAAGCGTACAGATGCCAAGCTGGTTGGTGATACTATCATTGAAGTTACACCGGATAAGAAGGTAGTCTGGAAATGGAAGTCATGGGAACATGCAGACATCAACAGAGCCTCCGCATTTGACGAACCCAATGACTGGCTCCACGGCAACACTATAAGCCCCATTCCCCCAAACAAACATTTTGATGCGGGCGATAAGCGCTTTACTCCGGGAAATATCATTTTCAACCCACGCAATCTGGATGAAGTCTGGATAATTGAGCGCGAAACCGGCAAAATTATTCACACTCTCAACCACAGTGTTCGCAAAGGGCTGGCCCACCCTCACGACCCCCACATGATTGAAAAAGGCTTGCCAGGTGAAGGAAATATCATTATTTTCGACAACGGCGCAGCTTCTACCTTTGCCGCACGCTCTGGTGCCAGTATGGTTGTGGAAATGGACGCTATTACCGGCAAGAGCCAATGGCATTATAACCCCAGCTACGGGCAGGGCTTCTTCAGTCCGTATATGGCCGCATCCCAAAAGCTGCCTAATGGAAACGTTTTTATTTCAGAAGATGCCACTGGGAATATGCTGCAAATCAAGCCAAATGCAGATGGCACCCCCGGCGGCGAGATTGTTTGGAGTTATGTGAGCGATGGCTGCGTTGGGCGCAGTCTGTTTGTTCCCTACGACTACACACCTCAATTACGGAACATGAAAAAGCCTGTAGAGAGCAAAGTAAGCCCCATTGATCCCTTAACCTTTAAAATTCTGCCAGATGCTGAACGCACAGGGACTACAGCAACAAAATTAATCCCTATGCCTAAAAATTAACACGACTTAATAAGGAGCGCATATGCGTAAGATTATTACAGGTATTGCTGTATTGGCACTGAGCTTGGGAATGGCGGTTTCTGCTTTTGCAGCCGACGTCGTCAGCTTTAACAAAGCTTCGGCAGAAGAGATTGTCAAAGGCACCAGTGGCATTGTGGATGCCCCTTTGGCAAAAGCCATTGTAGACTATCGCACAGCCAATGGCCCTTTCAAAACTGTGGATGACGTTAAATCAGTCCCTGGTATGCGTGCTTTTGTTTTGAATTCACTTGATCTCAAGCTGACCAACGGCGATGTTGTCTACGCTGCCGACCTTGAACCCGCTATGAAGCCCTATTAGGGCCTATTGCATGAACGGATAGTCATTTTTCAGCAAGTTAACCAGCTTTTCTCAGCTCTGGAGGGAGGAAAACTCAAGGGACTCAGCTCCTTGGGTTTCCCTCCCTCCATTTATTTCATAACCTCTCATACCATGTTGAGTCCGTTGCACAATACAGCAAATTGAGATCGTTGCACAATGCAACGATCTCTGGCGATTGCGCAGCAAGCGCCCGCAAGCGGACAGCGCAGCGTGCCTTTCTTTCAAAATTCGTAGCGGATTTTGAAAGCTTGCTGGAAAATTATGTCTTATTTTTCAGCAAGATAAAACGATACATTTTCTTATCCAGTGAAGATAAAGAGAAAGGCAGCTTCTGCTTTGAAATCATTCG
>JAVBJS010000148.1:0-18640 GCA_031546885.1 Desulfovibrio sp. | reverse complement strand
AGCGAACAGCGCAGCGTGCCTTTTCTTTTAGCTCCACTGGATAAAAGGGCGTACCATTTTATCCAGCTGAAAAATAAGACATAATTTTCTAATATGCTTTCGCAACCGGAGCGGATTGCGAAAGAAAGGCACGCTGCGCTGTCCGCTTGCGGGCGTTTGCTACGCAATCGCCAGAGATCGTTGCATTGTGCAACGATCTCGGCATGCAGTAAGGTGACGTACCCTTTGCATATCAAAGCATAGTATGGGACGGTCAAGTTTGCAGTTCCATTTTGCCAGCGGGCCTGTACAAATGCAGCCTGTGGACTCTTTCAAGGGTAAATTGCTTAAAGATTCCAATCCAAGAGGAAAAAACCATGCGGATAGCTGTGTGTTTTGCTTGCAATGAAGCCTACATCCCCCTCTGCAAGGGGCTGGTTTTGTCCTTGCGCGATGCGGCGCGGTTTACTCCAAAGAGTATGGATGTGACCCTGAATTTCATTGACATTGGCTGTGCGGATACGTCTTTGACCTGGCTGGCGGAGCAGGGGGTTGCTCTGCATTCTTTCAGTCGCACCGAGTATCCGCTGTTGCCCCGGCAGGATTTATTGCCACGGTATGCCGACGCGCAGTTGTGTCGTCCTTTTTTGCCAAAAATTGTGCAGGATTACGACTATTATGTCTGGATTGACTGCGACATTTGGGTTCAGGGAACCGATGCCATTGCAAGCGCGGTGCAGGCGGCTATGCAATTTCCGGAAAAGATGGTCATTTGCCCGGAACTTCATTATGGCTATATTGGGCAGCGAAATCTGCGCTATGCTATTTTGGCGCAGCAGCGCTGGTACCTTGGCCTTTACAAAGATGCGGATTTGGCGGACGAATTAAGCTTTAAGCCCATGTATAATTCAGGATTTTTTGCCATGACTGGAGAAAATTCTCTGTGGCAGAGCTGGGCTGAGGAACTCGCCATTGTCTATGGCGGTGATCATGCGGCAGACCCCTCTGTGCTCCACTATGCAGAGCAGTTGGGTCTCAATCGGCTCCTTCATACACAAAATAAGCAGCTTCCCCTTGATCCGCTCTACAATTACGCTTGCGGCGGCTCGGCAGTTTTTCTGAATCCGTATGGGAAAGTTGTGATTGGTTTTCCACCGTGTGCTCCTATCAAATGTCCGCACCTGCTGGCCTTTTCGCGCTATGGCCGTATGTATATGGATAAAGGACTGCTCTATAAAAAAGGGAGCTACCTTACCGCAGGAGAACGTGTTGCCCTTCTGGCGCTTGTGAAGTAGCGAATAGCCTTAGCTTGGCTGGCAGTAGCTCGAGCTACTGTAGAAGCATGTTCTGCCCCGAGGGCCTTTTGACACTAGCCCTCTCCCCCTTTTTCTCAGGAATGGCATGTATGAAAACTCTCCCCCGCGCAGAAATTGCTCCCGCTGCTTCCATCGTAAAATCTACCACTGCGGCAACGCTTCCTGATGCTGCCTTGCACCCAAAGGCTTTTGCCTCTCCGGAGATTTGCGGGCCGCTTCTGGAAAAAATTCATAAGGAATTGGATGCGCCCTTGCGCTTTATGGAAGTGTGCGGAACCCATACTGTCTCCATTTTTCGGAGTGGGTTACGCTCACTTCTTCCTGAGGGCATAGTCCACCTTTCCGGGCCGGGGTGTCCGGTCTGTGTTACGCATGAGCGTGAGGTGGCGGCTTTTTTGGAATTGGCGCAAAAGCCTGACGTAATAATAGCCACTTTTGGCGATCTTATGCGGGTTCCTGGCCCCAAGGGCGCCAATCTTAAAGCCGCCAAAGCCGCTGGCGCTTCCATAGAAGTGGTTTATTCCCCGCTGGACGCCTTGGCTCTTGCCCGAAATACCCCCGCCCGCAAGGTGGTCTTTTTGGGGGTTGGTTTTGAAACAACCGCGCCCACGGTTGCCGCGACAGTACACATGGCAAAGCGCGATGGGGTTACCAATTTCTTCATTCTTCCCTTTCATAAGCTTGTGCCACCAGCCTTGGACGCGCTTTTGGCGGAAGACTATTCCCCTGCTGCTTCGCCGGCAGGCGCCGCCCCTGACGCCGGGGGCATTGATGCCTTCTTGCTTCCAGGGCATGTTTCCACCATTCTTGGATTAACTCCCTATAAGTTCATGGTTGAAAAATATAATAAACCCGGCGTGGTAGGCGGTTTCGATCCGGCAGATATCTTGCAATCCCTGCTTCTCATGCTGGAAATGCGCAAATCAGGCAAGGCGGCTATTCTCAATCAATATAGCCGGGCCGTTGCTGATGGGGGCAATCCCCGGGCCTGCGAAATTCTGTTTGATGTATTTATGCCGGCCGATGCTCTCTGGCGCGGTATTGGTACTTTGCCGGCAAGCGGTCTGGTTATGCGCGATACCTACAGTGCATTTAACGCCTGGGATCATTTTGCCCTCACCTTGCCTGATGTACCGGAAACAAAAGGCTGTAAGTGCGGGGATGTTCTGAAAGGGCGCATGATCCCTGCGGATTGTCCACTTTTTGGGAAAGCCTGTACTCCGGCAAAGCCTGTGGGCCCGTGCATGGTTTCCACAGAAGGAAGCTGCGCTGCCTACTTTACCTACCGCGCATAGGTTTGCGCGGGGTTATGACACTTGACCGTGCGGGAAACTATATCATATATGGGACTTAACGAGTCTGTGGATGAGAATGCCGTGAATTTTGTTTTTTTAGAATATCATGCAAATTGAGGAGATGGTCAATGATTTACAACGTGGAGAAAGAGACCCTGCCAAGGGAAGAATTGGCGGCTTTGCAGTTGTCCCGGTTGAAAAATCTGTGCGAACGGGTATATGCCAATGTGCCTTTTTACCGCAAAGCATTTGACGACAACCGTATCACTCCATCAAGTGTTATGACACTTGCGGATCTTGCTCGTCTTCCCTTTACGGAAAAGCAGGATCTGCGTGATAATTATCCATTTCAGATGTTTGCAGTCCCCAAGGACATGATTGTGCGGCTTCATGCTTCCAGTGGTACTACGGGAAAAGCCACTGTTGTAGGATATACGCGACGCGATTTGGATAACTGGGCAGAAATGATGGCGCGCAGCCTTTCTGCCGGTGGAGCAACCCGGCAGGATATTATTCACAATGCTTATGGTTACGGTCTCTTTACCGGCGGGCTTGGGGTTCATTATGGAGCAGAGGCTTTAGGGGCCACTATTATTCCCATTTCCGGCGGCGGCACCAAGCGCCAGGTGCAGCTCTTGCGTGATTTTGGCGCAACAGTCATCACCTGTACTCCCTCCTACGCGCTTTATCTCCAGGAAGCCGCGGAGGAAGCCGGTATTCAGATGGCGGATCTTTCGTTGCGGGTAGGAATTTTTGGTGCAGAGCCTTGGTCTGAGGAAATGCGCGCCGAAATCGAGAGAAAGCTTGGTCTGACAGCGCTGAACATTTACGGGCTTTCAGAAATTATGGGGCCGGGAGTGGCGCAGGAGTGTGCGATTGCCAAGTGCGGCATGCATATTTTTGAAGATCACTTTTTGCCGGAAATTATTGATCCCAAAACTGGAGAGGTTCTTCCTCACGGTAGTACGGGTGAACTGGTTATTACCACGCTTACCAAAGAGGCCATTCCGCTCATTCGCTATCGCACACGCGATATAACAAGCCTTGATTACACTCCTTGTGCTTGTGGACGTACGCATGCGCGGATTACCAGAATTTTGGGACGAAGCGATGATATGCTCATTATTCGTGGTGTAAATGTCTTCCCGCAGCAAATTGAAGCTATCCTCGTGGAAGCGGAAGGTATTTCTCCACACTATCAAATTGAAATTACCAGAACGGAAAATCTGGATAATCTTGAAATTAAGGTTGAGCTTTCCGCAGAAATGTTTGAATCAGACGAGGTACGGCATATTCAGAATAGAGAAAAACGCTTGCAAAAAGTTATCAAAGATTATCTGGGCGTTACTGCCCGGGTGCGGCTTGTGGAATACAATACCCTGCCGCGCTTTGAAGGAAAAGCCAGCCGAGTTCGTGATTTACGCTAAGAGGCCATTGCAATGGCCTCCGGCAACTGCGTAGCAGGTGCCCGCAAGCGAGCAGCGCAGCGTGCTTTTCTTTTTGAAGCCCGTTTGGGCTTTAAAAACATGTTGAGAGGGCATATCTTTTATTTTTCCTGTTTTGGGTAAAACTTAGACGCAATTAATGTATTAATAAATATATTACCGGAGGCCATTGCAATGGCCTCCGGCAACTGCGTAGCAGGTGCCCGCAATTATCCCATTTAGAGTTCGTTGCATTGTGCAACAAATTCAATCGGAGGCCATTATGCAATGACCTCCGACTGTGGATTCGAGAGAGAGTAAGATTCGGGGGAGGGAAAATCAAGGGGCACTCCCTTGGGGTTCCTTCCCCCGATATTCTATTTTCCCCCACTACTATAGAAGAAGATATCCGCAGCGGGAGCGGTGTCTCCGACGGGGGCATTTGCTTCAGACGGTGGAGCTTCTGCTTTTGCAGAAGTGGCAGCGTCTATATAGGGTTTTGCAACAGCGTTCCAGTGTGCGCTCACGGCAGCTTTTGGCGGTACTGTGGCATTTGCAAAGGGCATAATCAGGAGTACTCGTGCTTTGGGATCGAGTTTTCCAAGGCGGTAGGCAATGCCATACCCATATTCCACGTGGCCGCCACCAGCCAGAATGATGACGGGCCTGTTATAACGGCTTCGCAGGGCAATAGCTCGTTCTGCCATGAAGGAATCCCACACAGATTGCATTTTGAAAAATCGTTGTAGCGCAATTTTGCCATGCCCTTGAGGTTTTTTTGTGGGTGTAGTTTCGCGCAGGGGGACGGGTTGAGCGGTTGCAGTGTCTGCTTGTTGCATGGAATCAGTTTGGGGTGCTGCGATTGGGGGTTGCGCTGTTTGCTCTGGCGCTGTGGCAGTTGAAGGGTTTTGCTCGCCGGTAGAGGGCTTGCTACGAGACATCATAGCTCCGGCATGCATGGAAAAGATATTGCCAAGGACAATTTTTTGGGCTTCTTGCGGCAGAATGAGCTGGCGGGGAGCCAATTTTTTTTCAGATGGAGTGAGAGCCTTTTCGGTGCGGAGAGCCTGAAAAATATGGCGGGGGATGTTGAGGGCATGAACGGGAGTCTGTGTTTCCGCAGCGGCAACAAAAATGGGTTTGTACAGAGCGAAGTCAAATCCCCACGTTTTAGCCCAGTTCAATGCTGCGGGTAGGGTCTCAACTGTGAGTACCCGGCTGTTGAATTGTTGTAAAACCGGCTCATTGTCAACGGTGACCATTTCAAGACCTACCACAGGCGAACGGCCTGTGCGCGTTGCAGCAAGGCGAATAATCTCTGCCTGCATGGCATGGTGCAGGGGTGCATCGTGACGCTCGCCAACAAGAATATAGTCTGCCTCATTGGTGAGACGGGCGACAGTGTCGCTATCTATTGGCTGGCCTGAGGCAAGAAAAAAAGCGCCTTCTGCGTGATGCTGGACAGGAGATTCCGCAGGTGAATTTTTCACGGCACAACCTTGCAGGAGTATGCAGAGTGCAAGAATACATCCTGGTAGTAGAGAGTATTTCATCATGTGTCCCTCTTATGAGATGGTGTTGCTCGTTGTTGTGTGGCGGCATGTTCCAATAGGGCTGTCATGTGCTGTTTTGAAAGGCCAAGCATGTGTACATCGGGCCATGTCAAGAGTAGTTTACATATCCACGGGCCAAGGTGCAGGTTGGAGCTTACCAGTTGCAGAAGGCGTTTTGCCAGTATGGCTCTCCATGGTTCCGTTGCATAGAGAGGGTGTGTGTCATTGTGGGCGCGTAAGCGTCGCAGCCAGTTGTACGCTAGTTCCATGACCTCTCGAGGGAGCTGTGCGGGATTCCTGGTGACAATGGCGTGTGCGATGATGTCATTATCACTAGGTGAGAGGCCCCACTCTTGAAGATGTCGTGTGCATGATTTTGCAGCGGCGTCTCTTTGTATTTGTGTCTTTTTGTTAGAAATAGAATTGGCATGAACTCTGTATTGCACAAGAATGTCTTGCACATTGGCAAGAATACCGTGCATGTTGTAGGCAACGCGGCACCAAAGATCATAATCTCCAGAAGCGATATAGGAGAGATCATAGTTAAGCTGATGCTTTCGAACAAAATCCATACGAAAGAAAGATGAAGGCTGTGCAAGGCTCGTATAGAAAGGTAAATGCGCTTTAATGGTGTCATGATCGGGAGGAAGTTGCAGTGAGCCTTGTACTTCACCGATATATTGGAGAAAGCTGCCGCAAATGGCTACATGCGGATTTTTCTCCATAAAATCCCATTGCGAGGCAAGCCGGTGGGGCAGGTGGATATCGTCCGCATCTGCCCTGGCCATGTATTTTCCCCGTGATTCTGCAAAGCCTCTATTGGCAGAGTAACTGATTCCCTTGTTTTCAGGATTGCGTAGGTAGCGAATACGTGGATCGCCCGCTTGCTCAATGAGCGCTGGCGTTGCATCTGTTGAGCCATCGTCAATGATGAGCAGCTCAAAGTCCGTAAAGGTTTGGGCAAGCAAGGATTGCAAGGTTGCCTGCAAATGCTCCGCACCGTTAAATACAGGCATGACAATGGATATACGGGGTGTTGGTGTGCTCATGTTCCGGGCCTGCTTATAAATGAGTGAGGGAAGTTTGTGAGAATATCTCTTTATTTGAGTTCGTTGCACAATACAGCAAATTCAGTTTAGTCTTCCCTTAAAAAGTCTTCCGAAGGCTTTTAAGAGCTAAATGCCAAGAGAAGACATAATTTTTATCGAATGATTTCAAAGCAGAAGCTGCTTTGAAATAAAGGCACGCCGCGCTGCTCGCTTGCGGGCGTCTGCTGGCGCATCCGCAGAGGCCATTGTGCAATGGCCTCAAATAAGGATGTTCGCGGTCAATAGCTACGTCAAATGCCTTTTTTGCTCTTGCCACACGCTCTCCTTATTTATGGATAAGTTCTAAAGAAAGGCACGCTGCGCTGTCCGCCTGCTGTACAATCGCCAGAGCTCGTTGCATTGTGCAGCGAGTTCACCTTGTGGTATTGCATAACAGTTGCCGCTATGATATTTTTTTGCATGAAGAATATTCAGACAATTGCTATGGCTAACCTTACTGTTCCCGTTGCGGGGCAGGGAATGCGCCTTGATGCAGCGCTTGCCTTTGGTTTTCCTGAAATGGGGATACGCGGCAGGCGGAGATTATGGCAATCTGCCTGTATCTATGTAAATGGAATTCCCCAAGCCCCTGGGTTTATTGTATCGCATAATGATATGATCTGCGTAGAGCCACTGGCGGCGACAGACGAAGAAACCTTTTCTGCCCACGATATTTCTTTGTTGCACTGCACTCATGATTTCGCCGTATTCTGCAAACCGGCAAACATGCATACCGCAAACATTGCAGGCAACCCTCACGCCAGCTTTGAGGCATTGCTTCCAGAGTTATGGCAAAAATATGAGCAGGAGACTGTACTGCCTTCCCATTCACCGCCTGCCTTATTAACTCGCCTGGATTTTGTAACGTCCGGCCTTATTCTGGGGGCCTTTTCAGCTACGGCTGAGGCACGGTTTCGAATGTGGGAAAAACAAGGGCGTGTTCAGAAAACATATTGGGCCGTGGTAGAAGGAATACTTGAACAGCCTCTTGTTATCGACAGCCTTCTGGACACGGCAAACCGGGCAAAAACCCGCGTGCACCCCACTATAGAAGCTGATATAACGCGCCACACGCATGCTGCCCCTCTGCATGCATGGCAAGACGGCCGCACCCTTGTACAGATTCGTATAGCGCGGGGAGCACGGCACCAAATTCGAGCACACCTTGCCTCTGTGGGCTTCCCCATTGTGGGAGACACCCTGTATGGGCTTGCCAAGGCGGGTGACATGTTTTATTTGCATTATGGCGCTGTAAGTATGCCGGAGCTAGAAGCCTGCTGCCCGGCGCCGTGGCTGCCATAATATGCTTTTAGTGTTTAGTTCTGGGCAAATTCGCAACCGAACGCAACTCCTCTGAAGGGTTCCCATGCTGCAATGGGTGGAAGAAAACCGTGAAACCTTTGAACGGGATGTGCTACACGATTTTTGTGTAGCCTCTTTTGCGCTTTCAGAACAATTTATCCGCTTTAAAGAAACGGGCACCCTTTCCTTTCCCACCTTGCGAACCCTTGTGGGCGAACCCATGAACAAGGGCTTGCTCTGGCGGCTTAAAGACAAGGCGCACCACATTTTTCGTATGCACGATGAAAAATTATCGCCGGGCACCTTGCTTGACTGGACATTAGGCTATATCTTTCATGAATCGCTTAAACTGATGGAAGACGCCCACCAGCAACAATATTATGGAACGCGCCTGTCGTTTCCTCCAGATCCTTCCTATGCGGAAGCATTGCACCCTGTTCTCGTGCAATTACACGCCATCAAGGAGCAAACCGGAGAAAGCATACTACGAGAGGTCACACGCCTTGAGCGGCTGCTCCAGCTTTCACGTCAGCTTTTTTGCCGATATTTTGCCGGAAAACCGGCGCATCGGCCACTAGCGCGATTTTTATATGATCATAAGGATCTTGTGCAGCAGGCTTTTTCTTTGGACTACCCCCCCCTGCTCGCCTCCATTTATGCGCATACGCCGGATCAGATGTATATTGAAGCAGCAAAGTCACTTTTAGAAAGTGCCCGCCTGCCGGAGGCGGCAAGAGCCGTTGCAAAGGCCTTGCATCTGAACCCAGAAAATCCCACGGCGCAAGCCTTGCAAAAAAGTGTTTCTTCCAATTCCCCCAAGTAGAGGCCATGGAGCAATGAGATAATTGCGTCCAAATTTTACCAAAAACCCAAAAAACAATAGAAGATATGTCCTCTCAACATGCTTTAAAACTCACGCGGGCTTTAAAATAAAGGCACCCTGCGCTGTCCGCTTGCGGGCACCTGCTGCGCAGTTGCCTGAGGCCATGGAGCAATGGCCGCAAGTAGTATAACCACGTTCCCAAAACTTATTCCAACCCCGTAAAGTTGCATAAAATACTTGCAAAACCGCAACCTCACAGGAGCAGCTATGTCTCTTTTGCATATGAAGCGAAATTCGGCTCACCTAACTTTACAGCAGCCGGAGACCCCGGAGCTTTTTCGGGACGTGTTTCCGTACACCGCCATCAGCCGGATTGCCTTTGATGGTATTTATGTGGAGCCGCGCCCCGCAACGCCCATGTTTATCACAGACACAACCTTTCGGGATGGCCAACAGGCCCGCCCACCCTATACTGTTGAACAAATCCTTCATATTTATGATTTAATGCATGAACTTGGCGGAAGAAGCGGGCTTATCCGAGCCAGTGAATTTTTTATGTACTCTGACAAGGATAAAAAGGCTATTGAGGCTTGCCGGGCTCGCGGTTACAAATTTCCGCAGGTGACAGGCTGGATTCGCGCTCATATAGATGACTTGCGCATTGCAAGGGATATGGGATTTAAAGAGGTGGGCATGCTCACCAGCGTTTCAGATTACCACATTCACCTCAAGCTTGGCTGGAACCGTCAAAAAGCTTTCGATAATTACACAAGCCTTGCAGAGCAAGCCCTTTCCTGGGGCATCTCACCCCGCTGCCACTTTGAGGATGTTACCCGTGCCGACATTCAGGGTTTCTGCCTGCCCCTTGCGGCAAGACTTATGGAGCTTTCCAAGCAGGCCGGGATGCCTGTAAAAATTCGTTTGTGCGACACCATGGGCTACGGCGTGCCCTATCCTGGGGCTGCCCTCCCGCGCTCGGTTCCCCGCCTTGTTCGCGCCTTTACCGATGAGGCCGGCGTACCGGGAGAATGGCTTGAATGGCATGGGCACAATGACTTTCACAAGGTGCTCATTAACGGCGCGACAGCCTGGCTGTACGGATGTAGCGGCGTAAACGGCACTCTGCTCGGCTTTGGTGAGCGCACGGGAAATACTCCTCTTGAGGCCCTGGTAGTGGAATACATTTCACTCACAGGTGAGGACGATGCTGCCAATACCCGTGTAATCAATACCATAGGCGAATATTTTGCCGCAGAGCTGGACTACCACATCCCCGACAATTACCCCTTTGTCGGGCGTGATTTTAACGCCACCAGCGCGGGCATTCACGTTGACGGACTTGCCAAAAATGAAGAGATCTACAACATTTTTGATACCCGCACCCTTCTTGGCCGTGCCGTGCCCATTATCATTACGGATAAATCGGGTCGGGCCGGGGTTGCCTACTGGCTCAACCAAACTCTCAATCTTACAGGCGAGCAGCAGGTAAGCAAAACCCACCCCGCTGTTGGAATGATTTATAACCGCATTCTGCTTGCTTATGAACAAGGCCGCAACACTTCTTTTTCCAATAAAGAAATGCTCACCTTTGCAAAACGCTATATGCCGGAATTGTTTCCCTCGGAATTTGAACGCATTCGTGCTTTTACAAAAAAACTTGCTGCTGGCGTCATTGTAAAACTCGCTCAAGAATGCAAAATTTCCGGTGCAGGCAATGAGCATTATGGATGGATGCCTCTCTTTTTAAAAGAGTACCCCTTCATACAATACATTAATCTGACAGACACGGCAGGAAAAATGCTTGGTAATGCCATCATTGATCCCGCTTATAAAGAGCGTTATGCACAGCTTCCTGTTGGCTATGACCTTTCCTCGCGGGAATGGTACAAGGCTCCCATGCAAACCGGCAAGCTGCACGTGACAGACATCTATCAATCGCACTTTACCGATAAGCTCATCTTGACTGTATCTGCCCCCGTGCTCAACGAGCGGGATGAAATTACCGGCGTCATCGGAGCGGATATTATGCTTGAGGAACTGCTGCGCCGGGCTGAGGCGCTGGAAGCGGATGCGGATGCTTAGAGAAGCGCTGGTGTAATTGTGGAATGATTTTTTTGGGGAAGCTCTGCTTCCCCAAACCCTATAGGCAAAGGGGCACCCCCCTTTTGCAAATCTCATGCAGGAACGCCATGCCAGCTCGCATTGCCATTATGTTGCCGCGATTTTCTCAGTATGGCGGGGTAGAACAGTTCGGATATCGGCTGGCAAAAGAACTTGCTGGCCGCGGACATGCTGTAGATTTTATTTGTGCCCGCCAAGAGACGGAAGCCCCAAACGGGGTGCAGGTTTTCCCAGTAGGCAGGTTTGGCTGGCTTAAGATATTTAAAATGCTCTGGTTTTTAATGCGGGCAGAACAGTTGCGAAAGCAAGGAAACTACGATCTCAGCATCAGCCTTGGTAAAACATGGAACCAGGATCTCATTCGAGTAGGGGGAGGGCCTCTTCGCATTTTTTGGGAAAAGTCGGAGCGCGCCCTTGAGCCGGGCTTACCCCTGTGGATCAAACGCATCACGCGCTGGCTTTCTCCAGATAACTGGCTCACCCTGGCAATTGAACGCCATCAGTTCACTCGAAACAGTCAGGTCATAGCGGTTTCCGATTTAGTGCGAGAATGGCTTTTACAAGCGCATCCGGCCCTGAATCCCGGTCGGGTGCGAGTTATTTACAATCGCCCGGATATCACCCGTTTTGCGCCGCCAAATGAAGAAAAACGCACCTCAGTGCGTTCCGGCCTGTGGCAGAAGGTTTCCAGCAGCCCGCTGCCGGAGGAGCCGGTACTCTTTATGGGAACAGCCAGCACAAATTTTCAGCTCAAAGGAATACGCCCCCTCATCAAAACGCTGCCCTTGCTCCCCAGCTATGTCCACCTCTTCATTGCAGGAGGGCGGGGAACCGGAGAATACCACGCCTTGGCCCAAAGCCAGGGAGTAGCGCATCGAGTGCATTTTTGCGGAAAAGTAAGTGACATGCCGGCATTTATGCAAGCGCTTGATATTTTTGTTCTACCTACCTTTTACGATGCCTGTTCCAATGCTGTTTTGGAAGCCCTCGCCACCGGTTGTCGCGTATTAACTTCTCGAGTTAACGGTTCGGCCTTTTTTCTTCCCGAGGCACATGTCATCAATGATCCCGGCAATGTAGAAGCTATGGCTGCCCAAATCGCCGCCACTCTGGCGGATCCTCCGCCTGCGCCCTTCCGTTGGCCCACCACTATATCTTCAGGCCTGGACGCCTTTGTCGCCGCTGTGGAAGAATCCCTCACAAAATGAGTTTGTTGCAGAATGCAATAAAATCTTCATATAATACATTGATTTAATTGCATTAACACTTCACTACTTTCTTAAATGAGGCCATTGCCCTCTGACCTCCTCGCGGGAGTCCAGAGGGCAATGGCCTTTGACGGGAGTTCCAAGGGGCGCTCTACCCCTTGGAATTTCATCATCCCCTTATTCTGCCCCAGTGCTTCCTTTCTTATGGGCAAACCACCCAAGAATTATGGCACCGGCTTGCGCTACATTAAGCGAATCGAAATCACGCAGCATGGGAATACGCACCAGCATGTCACAGCGTTTTTCTGTGCTGGGACGAATGCCATCCTCTTCTCCGCCAAGCACCAGAACGGCCGGCAACCGTGGTATCAGACTGAATATATTTTGGGAGGGGATGGTGGAGGGGGTAGCTCCGGCTTGAGGTTCGCCAACAGCACCGTAAATGGTGATGCCGCGTTCTTTCGCTGCATCGAGCGCTTGCCCAAGGTTGGCCACTTTGGCGACGGGCAGTTTCTCCAAAGCCCCGGCTGCTGCCTTGGCAGCGCCTGCACCAAGATAGGCGCCATTATGACGAGGCACAACCATGCCTGCCCCGCCAAGGGCATACAGAGTGCGAGCCAGAGTTCCCGCATTGCCGGGGTCTTGCACCTGATCCAGTACCAGCAAAAGCGGCATGGGCGAATTCATAATGCCGTCCAGCAATTCGTCAAAATCGGTAAAGCCCGCCTCAAAAAGACGTGCTACAACACCTTGACTTTTCCCTGGATAGATTTTTGAAAAAGCGAGAGTTTCAAGCAAGGAAAAACGCACCCCTGCCAAGCGGCAGGCGTCGGCGATACGCTCCATATCTTTACTATGGCGGCCCTTCCGCAAAAATACAGCATCTACCCGGTGGGGTGCAGAAGCTAAAAGCTCAAGAACCGGCTTGGCCCCCGGCAGGAGCACAGGTGCTTCTCCGGCAGGGAACTGCGAGATGAATTGCTCCTGCGAGGTTGTATCATCCCCTTTTTGACGGGGCGACTGCCCACGCGGGGAGCGCTCTACAAAAGGACGATCGTGCCCAGGGCCTTCAGCGGAACGTATATGGGGACGCCTTTTTTCATGAGATTCTCCCCGTCTTCCGCCAGTATGTTCATGTGGTCTTCCCTGCCCCTCTCTCTCTGCCCGGTCGCGGGGCATATCGGGACGATGCCGCCGCTCCGGCGTGTGCTCGGAAGATCTGTCACCTCGCACAAAGCCGGTCTCACGGCGAGATTCTCCCTCACCATATTCACGCCCGCCTTCACGGCGAGGCCTGCCATGCTCAGGGCGGGATTCACGAAAACCACGCCCGTCGCGGGGGGGCCTGCCATGTTCATTTCGAGAATCGCGACTATCACGGGTATCAGAAAAATCACGGGAAGGACGAGAGCCGTGGGCATCACGGCGAGGCCTTTCGGCATCGCTGCGGGAGCCGCGGAAACTACGAGCATCTTGGCTGTCACGCGAGTCGCGGGTATCGCGAGCCTCAGAAAAATTGCGGGGGCCACGCGCAGCAGGAGAGTCGCGGCGAGGCCTGTCGGTGTCGTTGCGACTATCACGCGAACCGCGTGTCTCACGGTGGTCTCGCCCACCACGAGCGTCCTGATTATCGCGCGAATCACGTCGGGGCCTGTCGGAGTGGCTTTCAGCATCTCTCGAAGAGAAGCGCCGACCTGCAGAAGGACGCTCACCTTGCGAATGCGAGGAGTCTGCGTCACTCTCGTGGCGATTTTCGCCGATTCCACGTTCCGACTGATTACGTGAGGAACGGCGATCTGCCGGTTTGGGAAAGCGAAAACTGCTCATATAAAAACCTACTTATATTTTTAGGGGAACCTGATCAGGGGTATGGTTGCTTCAATGGCAAAGATGCGGTATCGTTATCAGCGCAACAAAGCGAATCTCACTGAGCGAAAATACATCTTGCAGACTCGTATCGTTCTCTCCTCTGCAATGCAAGCTGTATTTTTATGCCGTCCATGAGTATTTGCGCCTTTTACCTTTGAGAATGTAGAGCTCTCTGGCGATCGCAAAGCAAACGCCCGGCTTGGGCGTTATCATTACTGTATTATTTTATGATGCAGTTTTTATTTAATATGGAAAATTCTTTAATTTTTCTCTGAGGAACATATGGATCAGGTCTACTCCCGTGCTTTTCTCTGTCGCTTGTTTATGTTTGTGTGCTGCTTTTTCGCCCTTTCCGGGTGCCTTCCCAAGAGCAATGCAACAACTGATATTTCTCAGAAATATAAGTGGGAAGGCGATGAAACCGTTGAGTCGTACATCCCACGGGATGATGGAACCCCCCTCACTGCGGCAGAGCTCAGTGCATTCCAAACGGCAGGCTTGCTTGATAAAGGACTTTCTCAAGACGACCGAGCAATCGTTGAGCTGCATTTCAAATACTTTCTTCATGGCCATCGCGCTACTATGCAGCGCTTTATTGACCGCACAGCCAGATATTTGCCTTATATGAAGAAAATATTTCGAGAAAGAGGCTTGCCGGAAGACTTGGTTTATCTCTCCATTGTGGAAAGCGGCGGCAACCCCAATGCCATCTCTCGCGCTGGGGCTGTTGGCCTGTGGCAGTTTATGCCATATACCGGGCGACAGTTTGGCCTTGCGCAAAACAGTTGGCTTGATGAGCGCCGCGACCCTTTCAAGGCGACCTATGCCGCTTCAGACTATTTGCTTAAACTCTACAACGACTTTGCCGATTGGCATCTGGCCATTGCCGCCTACAATGCCGGTGAGGGAAAAATAGGCCGCGCCCTTGAAGGGACAGGTGCCACAGACTTTTTTGAACTTTGCCAGCTTAACAGTCAGCTTGAAGGAAAAGCCCAACTGAAAGACGAAACCCGTCAGTATGTGCCGCGCCTTATTGCTGTGCTTAAAATCATGCGAAACTTGCAAGCGCTTGGGTTTTCAGAGCCTTCCCCCGAGGCAGCGTATGACCTTGTTTCTGTTTCTATTCCGGCGGGAACAAATCTTTCAGCAATGGCACGCCACTTAAATCTGACCTGGGATGAATTTTCCAGTATGAACCCGGCCTTCCGCCGTACTGCCAGCCCTCCCACGGCAACAACTACAGCCTATGTTATTCCCACACAGCGTAGCGAAGCCGAAACATGGCTTACCAGCGCCGAGGCTCGCACCTATGCTGGCTGGCGTGAGCATACGGTAAAGGCGAAAGAAACCCTCGCCGGTATAGCCAAAAAGTACAAGATTTCTCCGGCAGCCATTCAGCGGGCCAATGGCTTTACCGCTTTGCCCAAACCCGGCAACAGTATTGCCATTCCTGGAAAATCGGAAAATATAGAACCCATTTTTGCTGCGCCGCTGGATAAGGTGCAAGGCACAGGCAAATACCTTGTGCGGACTGGCGAGAGCCTGAACTCCCTTGCGCGTGAATGGGGCACCGATGTGGAAAGCATTCGGGTTGCCAATAAAATGGGCGATAGCGCACTGCAAGCGGGACAACGGATAATTGTTCCCGCCAACAGTAAAAACCCGCCGACTGAATACTCTTCCGGCAGACGGGTGGAAAACACGACTCCCGGAGGAGCGACCTACACGGTACAA
This sequence comes from Desulfovibrio sp., assembly GCA_031546885.1. Classification (GTDB taxonomy): domain Bacteria; phylum Desulfobacterota; class Desulfovibrionia; order Desulfovibrionales; family Desulfovibrionaceae; genus Frigididesulfovibrio. The sequence continues at coordinate 2,928 of JAVBJS010000148.1, read as the reverse complement.
TCGGGTGATACCGTATTTAGTATCGCAAAATCCTGCAATACTTCGGTGCAAGCCCTGTGTGAAGTGAATGGCGTAGATACCAAGATAAAGCTGAAGCCAGGGCGTGTGTTACGCTTACCCGGCAGTACGCGCTCCAGTTCATCCACACCGGATGCTGCTAATAAGCAGGCCGTTCCTGGTAAAACTGCGGCTGCGAACAAACAGGCAGCTACCGGAAAGCCTCTGATTATGGCCAAAGAGCCTGCTGCCAAAGGTGGTTCCCTGGTTGTTCGTCAGGGAGACTCCCTCTATTCCATTGCTCAGCGGAATAATACAACAGTGGATGCCGTTTTACGGGCTAACAAAATGAAACCCGGTGATAAGATTAAGGTGGGGCAGAAGCTGCGGCTTCCATAGAGGAAATGGTTCCTATTCTCAATCAAATATACTTTGGACTGTGATTGAGAATAGGAATGATTCATCAAAGGCGAAGCCGTATCTATTCAAGCTCCTGCCTGATGTTTGAGTATAAGCTCACGGATTACCGCACTTGTAATTGAGAATATGGTATTATATGACCACGCCATTGCAAACATTTCTGACAGAAGCCTTGCCTGAGCACTACGTTGTGCTGGACGTGGAAACGCGCTTTTCCGCAGCAGAAGTTGGGGGCTGGCACAAGGCTGATCGTATGGGAGTGAGCGTTGCCGTCCTGTATGATTCGCGCACCGATGCCTTTACCGCATACGAGCAAAATGCCATTCCAGCTTTGGTTGAGGTACTCCGCACAGCCCCTCTCGTTGTCGGCTTTAACACGATCCAGTTTGATTACGCAGTGTTGCAGCCCCATGCCGGTGGGTACAACCTGCGTTCTCTGCCCTCCCTGGATTTGCTGGTGCAAATTCATCGGGCCCTTTCCTTTCGTGTTTCGCTGGACAACCTGGCTGGCGCAACCCTTGGCACTCAAAAAAGTGCTGACGGGCTACTTGCGCTCCGTTGGTGGAAAGAAGGGAAGATAAAGGAAATTTCTGAATATTGTCAGAAAGATGTCGCCATTACTCGTGACCTCTTTCTCTTTGGAAAAACACACGGGTACCTTATGTTTACCAATAAGACGGGGGGCGCCATACGGGTTGCCGCTTCGTGGAGCGGGTTATGACGCAATTTTCGCCTTCCTTTTCTGAGCCACCTTCTGCTTTGCAACCCGGAACTTTTGTACTGCATGCAACGGATGGGAGCGCAAGGCGCGGATCTTTGCACACAGCTCACGGCATTGTTGAAACACCCATCTTTATGCCCGTCGGTACAGTGGGAAGTGTTAAAGCCATTGCACCAGACGATTTACATGCCCTCGGTGCGGAAATTATTCTTGGTAATACTTACCATCTTTTCTTGCGACCCGGTGATGCTCTCGTGGCACGGCGGGGGGGGCTTCATTCCTTTGCCGCCTGGAACAAGCCTATTCTGACGGATAGCGGAGGCTATCAGGCCTTCAGTCTTTCTGCCTTAAGTAAGTTTCGCGAGGAGGGTGTTGAGTTTCGCTCGCACCTTGACGGGTCAAAACACCTCTTCACACCGGAAAAAGTGATGGAGATTCAGCGCAATCTGGGTTCAGACATCATGATGGTGCTGGATGAATGTGTGGCACACAATACCCCTTACGATTACACGGCAAAATCCATTGAGCTGACCACCCGCTGGGCGCTGCGCTCTCGCAATGCCTATCCACGAGGAGCAGGGAGCAATTTGCTCTTTGCCATCACCCAGGGTGGATTTTTTTCAGATCTTCGCACAGCCTCTGTGGAACAGCTTGCTGCGCATGATTTTGACGGCTTTGCCATAGGCGGGCTTTCAGTTGGCGAACCCAAGCCCCAGATGTATGAGCTGCTGGCCCACACCGCCCCGCTCCTGCCCTTCGCAAAGCCGCGCTATCTTATGGGAGTGGGAACGCCACTGGACATCATTACCGGCATCAGTCTGGGGGTTGATATGTTTGATTGCGTATTGCCAACACGTAATGCCCGTAACGGAACCCTCTACACCTCCACCGGGAAAATTAACATCAAGCGCAAAGAATACGCCGAAGACGATACCCCTTTGGACGCCAACTGCTCCTGCTACACCTGCCAAACCTTCTCACGCGCTTATCTGCGCCACCTTTTCCATGCCAAGGAAATACTCTCTTTCCGCCTGAACTCCCTGCATAATCTTACCTATTTTCTCGCACTGGTAAAAGGCGCCCGCGCCGCCATCAGCGCCGGAACCTTCGCGGCCTATGCTGCGCATATTCAAAGCCTTTATGCAGATGAGATGCCGTAGGAGAAAGGAAAAGTGGTACGGGAGAAGTGCAGTCGATGGTGAATTTGCTGTGCAATGGCCTCTAATCGGAATTGGACGACGAAGCAGTTTTTCCCAATTGGGTTACGCTTGTGACAACATCGTTACCATCGTAGACAACTAGGTACGACACATCCTCACCATTGGCCACTCCCTCTGTGGGTGTTCCAATGACTTCCCATAATCCAAGAGTTACAACATCAAGCACCCCATGAGTAACTGCACGAGCAGCCTTTACTCCTCCGCTATAGCCTTGTTTAAATCGAAAAACGTCTGTTCGTTTTCCATCTTTTTCACTCGTGGCAACTGGGTTACCAAATTCCGCAATTAGCTCCACACGGTTACGGCCTGCCTGAAGAATGTTAAGATTCTTCTTATCTGGCTGTGTAGCCGCCATATGAACAGAACAAGCACTGAAACCCAAGAGCAAAACACCAACAACAAGGATACTGCATGTTTTTTTCACGTAAGTAGTCGACTCTTAAAAATACATTAACATCATGAAATATATTGATATTTAATCTAAAATAGTGTACTGTTTTGAACAGGCAATGCAGTGATATATGCAAAAAACCGGTTGAATCGGAGCAGGATTTGCTATGAAGCCCAAAG
>JAVBJS010000026.1:0-10046 GCA_031546885.1 Desulfovibrio sp. | reverse complement strand
TTAAGAGCTAAATGCCACGAGAAGACATAATTTTTATCGAATGATTTCAAAGCAGAAGCTGCTTTGAAATAAAGGCACGCCGCGCTGCTCGCTTGCGGGCGTCTGCTGGCGCATCCGCAGAGGCCATTGTGCAATGGCCTCTATTTATGGATAAGTTCTAAGAGTTACCCTTTGCCAGGGAAGCCCCAAGCTGAAAAGCTTTTTCCCGATCCAGCGGAAACTGGGTCTCTCTGTGGGCCGCTTTTTCTGCCTCAGAAAATACTTTTACATCATATTTTGAATAATCATCAAACTGATAGGTGTTGCAAGCATAAAGAATTTTGGGATCCGTAAACATTTTTTGCACAAAATATTCCATATACCGAAGACTTGCAGGATAGCCAAGTTCCTGCATAACCGGCTCAGGTACATTCATGGTGTAAATAAAAGCTGTAGGCATCTTTTTAGGAGCAAGGGAGCTATAGTTAGAATCATAAACAAAGTATTGGAACAAAAAGCGTTCCAGAAACCCTCGCAACTTAGCGGAAATATTCGCAAAATAGATGGGACTACCAAAAATGATGCCATCAGCCTCTGCCAATTTCTCAAAAATAGGCGTAAGAGAATCTTTAATCACACACTTGCCATAACTCTTCCCACCCACTCGCTTACAGGCAAAGCAGCTTATGCAGGGCTGATAATCAAAATCATAGAGATGAATCACCTCTGTTGCAATGTTCGCCTCTGGCGCTGTTGACTGAATGCCCTCCAGAGCGGATTGCAGCAAGGTCGCTGTATTTTTATTCTTCCGAGGACTTCCGTTTATGGCGTAAAATGTCATGTTCTTTCCTTGTGAGAGTGATAATGTAATAAAAAGATCATACCCCCAAAATAATTATGGAAAAACAACAGGCTCTTTTTCCAGAGCAATACCAAACTTCTCCTGAACATCCCGGCAGATTGATTCTGCCAGCGCTAGAATTTCTTGTCCTGAAGCGCCTCCGTTATTAACCAGCACCAAAGCCTGCTTGGGATATACACCCGCCCTGCCAAGGTTTTTTCCCTTCCATCCCGTTTTGTCGATAAGCCAACCTGCGGCAAGCTTGCAATCGCCAGTTTTTTGTGGGTAGGTGGGTAAACCTGGGTAGCGCTGTGCAAGTTCCTGTGCCTTATCCGCGCTAACCAAAGGATTTTTGAAAAAACTCCCAGCATTGCCAAGCTCCGCTGGATCCGGTAATTTATCTCGCCGTACACGGCATACAGCCTCGCAAACATCGCGGTAATCCGGCTCATCCACTCCCATTTCGCAAAGCATATCCCCCACGCTTCCATAATGAGTACGCACAGGGCTCATCCGGCACAGCGAAACACGAATACTTTCAACAACCCAACAATTCGGTTCATGCTTGAACAGGCTGTCCCGATAGCCAAAACAGCAATCCGCTGCGCCAAAGGTCACACGCTCAAGGGTATCCCGGCGCACCGCTGTTACGCTATGACATACCTCCGCAAACTCCACTCCATATGCCCCTATATTTTGTACTGGCGCCGCCCCTGCTGTACCCGGTATCAATCCCAAGTTTTCCAAACCGCCCAGCCCGTGTTCCACAGACCAAAGCACCAGTTGATGCCAATTTTCCCCCGCCGCTACTTCCACTGTAGCATGATTGCCATCATCTTCAGTTATACGTATGCCTCGATTTTGCATGAGGACAACAAGCCCATCCACATCACCAGACAGGAGAATATTACTACCGCCTCCCAACACGCGCACGGCAAGACCCTGCCTCTTTGCCCATTGCAAAGCCCCATCAAGATCAGCAAGGCTTTCCACAGCACAAAAAAAACGAGCTTTCGCCTCTATCCCAAAGGTGTTGTAAGGTTTAAGAGAAACAAACTCCTGTATATGCATCATAAACAGTATCTCCTTTACACCCGGCAATTCGTGTAGCAACTTGAGGAAGGGATTTTAGCGTAATGCAAAACTTCATACATTACTTGAGTGCGTTGCACAATGCAACGAACTCTGGCGAGTGAGGGTATGCAGAGTTATTAAATGCCGCTCTGGGGACTCATCTGTGCCTGTTGAGCGAATGCCTACTTGTTTCTGCGCCAAAGAGAAATCCTTTGCAGCAAGAGAGAAAAAACGCTTTGGGGTACGGCGATGATCTGCCGCGAGAATTACCATGGGAGTATTTTCCGGAGAAAGAGCAGGCGCATTGGCAGGGCTCAGGTTACGCCGCAGAAATTTTGTAAGTGGCCGATAGAGAGGTTCCAGATAAAGAATTTCAGCACCGATGATAAGAGAGTACTTCTCCTTGTAGGTACTGTCGGTTATGTCAATATGCTTTACTTCAATGCTGGCAAGGTTATTTTTAAGGGAATTGATGCGGGCGAAAAGAAGCGCATCTTCGTTAATATCGGAGATACAGACTTTGGAAAAATTAAGCGCGGCTGCCGCAAGACCACACACGCCACAGCCTGCACCCAGTTCAAGCACGCTGTGCGTACGCGGTAAATGCCTCAAATAATGCCCAAGAACTATGGAAGCAGGCCAGATTTTTGCCCAAAGCGGAAGGGTGGTGAGGGCATTTGCAAGGCCACCTGTCTGCACCAGGGTATCAAGGCGCTCACGCATGTTGGTAATCTGAAGAACCTGCACAGTTACTTCACCAAGTGTAACCGGCTCAAAAGCTACGGCATACTTTTGTGCGGCAATGGTAAGAAGATCATCAAGTGAAGCATTTTCCCTCAAAGCGAACATATGACTGGAGCGTGGCACACAAGCCTCCATTAAGTTTTACACCTAGTACCATATAATATTTATTAATATATTTTGTGGAGCCAAACAAAAATCATTTCGGGCTCCGCCCGAACCCGGCAGGGATTGCCATCCCTGCACCCGGCATGTGGGCTTTCCGTAAATAAAGCGTAAAGTTAAATATTACAACGCATTAACATAGAATAAATTAAAAAGTTTAGGGGAATGGGGGTGGGGGTTTTCCCCCTCCCCCGAGTTCTCCAACTCTCCCTCTTCCTCTCCTTCTGGTCCTTCCCCAAAAACTACCGGGAACTCCGCAAACGGGGGTCAAAAATATCGCGCAAGCCTTCCCCTATAAGGTTATACCCCAACACTGTTATAAGAATGGCAAGCCCTGGAAAGAAGGAAAGCCACCACGCGCCTTCAATGTTTTGCTTACCTTCAAGCAGCATATTTCCCCAGCTCGGTGAAGGATACTGAACGCCTATCCCCAAAAAAGACAAGGCAGACTCCACAAGAATAGCGCCGGCAATGCCAAAGGTCGCAGAAACAAGAACCGGCCCAAGGGCATTGGGCAATATATGCCTGAAAAGAATTCGCAAGGTGCTGGAACCGGCAAGACGTGCAGCGCTGACAAACTCACGCTCGCGCAAGCTTAACGTCTCAGCCCGCACAAGACGGGCCACCCCCATCCAAGAGGTCAAACCAATGATAATCATAATATTCGCCAAACTTGCCTCAAGAAAACCAACAACGGCGAGAATTAAAAAAAACGAAGGAAAGCAGAGCATTATATCAACAAACCGCATAATACACTCATCCACAAGGCCCCGAAAATACCCGGAAATGAGCCCTAAAGTTGTGCCGATGCTCACTGAAATGCCCACAGAAACAAAGCCCACCCAAAGGGAAACACGAGCGCCATAAAGCAATCTGGTAAAGACATCCAACCCCAAGCCATCCGTACCGAGCAGGTGCTGCAAAGAAGGTGGCAGGAAAGGCACGCCAATATCAGTGGGTAGCGGGTCATAACTGGTCAGTAGTGGGGCTGCAATGGCTGCAAAGGTCATCACACCAACAATAGCGCAACCTGTGGCCAATAGCGCATGGCGCTTGATAACGCGCAGAAATGTAACGGTTCTCATGGAATATGTGCAACTTTTATGTTTCAAAACATTACAAACCAGGCGCATCTTGGCTTTGCCCTGTACGAATACGCGGGTCTGCCAGGCCATAGCAAAGATCAGCCAAAAAATTTCCCGCAAGCGTCAAGACGGCACCAAGTACAAGATTTCCCATGATAAGTGAGTAATCGCGAGCCAGAACAGCAGTATAAAAGAGTTGTCCCATGCCGGGTAAGCTGAATATAGACTCTATAATCACACTCCCCCCAATGAGGCCCGGTATGGAAAGCCCCAACAGGGTAATGAGCGGCAAAAGCGCATTCCCCAAGGCATGGCGAAACAACACGATACGCTCAGGCAACCCCTTGGCGCGAGCGGTTACGATGTAATCCTGCCGCAATGCGTCCAGTACAGAAGTACGGGCAAACCGCGAAAGACCGGCAAGACTGCCAAAAGTGGTAACAAAAAGGGGAAGCGCAAGATGCGCCGCTATATCCTTGGCCTTGCCAAAAGCTGTCATGCCATCATAATCAATAGAGGTGAGGCCAGAAACGGGAACCCATTGTAATTCTATAGAAAACAGAAGAATAAGCAGTAAAGCCAACCAAAATCCAGGCATGGCAAAACCTATAAACACAATGATAGTACTGGCTTTATCAAAAAAACCATCCTTATGGTGCGCAGAAAAAACACCGATGGGTATGGCAATAAGCAAGGAGAGAAGAAGAGTTATACCATTAAACCAAAGCGTGAAAGGAAGGCGCTCTGCAATTTTTGTCATAACCGGACGAGCATCCGCACTCATGGAATCGCCAAAGTCCAAAGCTAATAGACGAAAAAGCCAATCCTTATACTGTACGGGAAGGGGTTTATCAAGACCGTACAAGGTGTTTAGCCGCTGCTGCGCTCCCAGATCCGCCAGAGGGTTCAAAGTCGTTTCCAGCTCAGTGGGTGAGCCAGGAGCAAGATGCAACACGAAAAAACTGACAAGGGTAATACCCAAAAAAACAATAGCCAACCAAACAAACTTACGCATCACCAGTGCAAACGTACCCCAAAGACGCCTTTGGTTCGCGGACAATCTGTTATCACTCTTTTGTGGTGGCGTTTTGTTCATTGCTAGGCCTTCATCCATGCACGCACCTGTACGACCTCGGCAGCCCAGTCTTTACCAAGTCGTACTGTAAGAAACTGTGTGTACATAATATCAATAAGTTCAAGACATGCTTCAATAAGGTACATTTTTTCAAGAAACAAGGCGTCAGGATCAACATCACGATCTGTGCTTTCAATCTTGGGGGTTTTAAGGCTGCCGAGGGAAAAGTCGGCTGCCTTCAGCGTTACCTGCCAGGATTCCGGGTCGCGCTCAAGACGCAAAAGCGCCCGCGTAACCTTTTTTCCTGTAGTAAGCCCCATACGAGCCTCACGCAATTCTGAATCAATGCCGGAAACACTGGCTGTTTCCACATGATCACCCTCTCCCCCCTGCACCACAATGCGCTGTTCCATCGTTACCGAAAAAGGACGCCCCGTGCTGTCGTTAAAAATTGCGCCCGTAGCACTGCGAAACCAAAGCCATGTTAAAAATTCCTGCCCAAGAATTAAATCTGTTGTTTGTCCGAGGTAAGGCGTATCTGTCATAATTCATCCCTTTACAAGTCACATAAAGACCACTAACTGAGAAGCTTTTTCCTTGGCAGAGAACAAAATATCTGCATTTGGCGACACTATCTAAGCAAATTGCGTAGGCTCCAAGGTGTCCAAGGGGGCCGCATCCTTCACAAGCTGTGTCGCCAGCTCATAGGGAGCCAACGGTTCAAGGTGCAAATCAAAGGTTAAGGTGAAATATTCCTGAAAAAGATCAAGCATTTTTTGCTGGGTTGAAGCAAAATAGATGACGGCTGTTGCCGTATTCCAAACAACCTGAAATTCCGCAGGAATAGGCAAAAAACGCATACGCAGACGCAGCATAACCTGCTCTTTCAATTCCTTTTTTCTCTCCCGCGAAACAAATTTTTTACCCTGTTCTCGCTGAAGAGCTTCTTCCTTCTGCAACGCAACCGCAAGGTGCTTTTTAATCACAGCCGGAGGAACCCGCCGCGTGTCAAGACGCAGGGAAAAAGCAAGGTAACTCCCTTTTTCAACAGGATTTGTTCGCCAAATCACATCAAGCATATCTTCAAAGGCAGTCCATCCGTGGGAACGCTCTTCCGGCACTTCATCAATATCTTTAAAAGCAAACTGTCGCAATTTATCAATTACCACAGGCCATAATGTCGATGCGACCGGATCGGTAATACGAAAACGGGTAAAACTGGTGCTGGTCTTAATAAATGACATAATTATCCTTTTTAAGGCTATGACCGCATGAAAAGAAATTATTACACACGTCAGCAGAAAAAAGCGGCAAGAAAGCTCTTGATATCATACCTATACGCTAAGGGTCTTATAATGATTCATCAGACACCCGGCTAGAATGATAGCACGTTCTTCCTTTGTAAGCGCTGGCAGATAAAGCACAATGGCACGCTTAACGCCATTCTGATACAGGGTTGCCGGGGCTTCTTCCAAACCAGACAACAGCACTTTACGAATCTCCGGCAGAAAAATGTGATCGCCCACCTGCAAGTCAAAGGAGGCCGCTTCCTTGAGAACAAAAGGCAGCATGCCCCAGTTCACCAAATTACCGCGATAACGCTTGGTTGCGTATTCCTCCGCTATGTTGGCCCACCCGCCCAGCACTTTTTGACACGAAGCCGCCTGCTCCCGCGCAGAACCGTCACCCGGTTTGCGGGCAAAAACCACCGAGCCAATGCCCGTATGAGCTTCCATACCAGCCTTTTCCAGCCCGGCAAACAACTTAGAAACATCTGCCAAAGAAGCAGTATCCGCCATTGCAGTACCAGCCACTGCTCCTCCCGGCGAAGGGAAAGCCATACGCCGTGCCGCTTCAAGCCGCGCAATGGCCTTTGCCCTGCCTACATAGGCCGGGTCTTTGCGGCTCAAGGTAAATTCCGCCAGTTTCAAAGGATTAGAGCGGTACGAAGAAGTTTCCCCGGACGGAATCAATTCATCCGTTGTGGTAATGGGGTCATAAATAGCACAAGCTACTGTCAGCAAAAGGTTTTCCGGCATACCTATCATGGTTGGCCAGTCTGCGATATTCGGGCCAAGGGCCAGGGCAGTTTCTGCAATGGGCTTACCGAAGCCACGATACACCCGCTTTTCATATACATTCACATCAAAGGTATATGGGCATGCCGTTTCCTCTGGCGGAGCAGGCAGATCCGTAGCGGCAGTCAATACGCCGCCGTGGATTGCCGTGGCGGCAATGGAGCGCGCATCCATCAATGCCACATAAGAAATTTGCCCGCCTGACGGCTTTGAACCTTCCCGATTAGGAAAGTTCCGCGTGGTGTGGCGAATGGAAAAGGCATTATGCGCCGGAACATCCCCCGCCCCAAAGCAGGGTCCGCAAAAGGCAGTTTTCAAAATAGCCCCGGTTTCCAGCAAAGTCGCCGCCAAACCTGTACGCATCATTTCCAGATATTGCGGCTGGCTTGCAGGGTACACCGCAAGGTTAAAGGCCGCATTGCCCATGGAATGCCCCTTTATTATTTCCCCAACGCGATAAATATTTTCAAAGGTGCCCCCAGAACAGCCTGCTACAACACCTTGATCCACCATAAATCTTCCCTTGCCGTTCACCCGGGAAAATTTGGAAGAAAGACGTGGTTGCAACCCTCCGCCCAAAATAGCTGCCGCTTCATTCTCCACTTCCAGAAGAATATCAGGCGCGTTCGTAAGAAATTCGCAAATAGTCCACGCATTACTTGGATGAAAAGGCAGGGCTATCATCGGCTCCACGCGGGAAAGATCCAAATGAATAACCGTATCGTACCAAACCTCTTCTCCCGGAATAAGTTTTTGGTAATCCCCTCCTCTGCCATGCGCTGTAAGCCACCCTTCTACCTTCTCATCGGTTTGCCAAATGGAAGAAAGGCAGGTGGTTTCTGTCGTCATAACGTCAATGCCCATACGGTAATCCACAGAAAGGGAATTCACTCCAGGCCCAATAAACTCCAGGATTTTATTTTTGACAACACCCTTCTGGAATACCGCCTTAATCAACGCCAAGGCAACATCCTGTGGCCCCACGCCCGCCTTTGGGCTTCCCTCAAGCCACACCGCGACAACCGCAGGCGCAGGCAAGTCATAGGTTCTGCCAAGCAACTGCTTTACAAGCTCAGGCCCGCCTTCACCAATGCCGAGCGTTCCCAAAGCGCCATAACGGGTATGGCTGTCAGACCCCAGAATCATCTTGCCACAGCCGGCAAACATCTCTCGCATATATTGATGAATAACAGCCATATGGGCCGGAACATACTCGCCACCATATTTTTGCGCAGCAGAAAGGCCAAAAAGGTGGTCATCTTCATTAATAGTCCCCCCAACTGCACACAAACTATTATGACAGTTTGTCAGCACATATGGCACCGGGAAAGCCTGCATCCCACTGCCCCGCGCCGTCTGCACAATACCCACATAGGTAATGTCATGTGAGGCCAACGCATCAAAAGTAATTCGCAAATCCTCCCCCGGCCCCGCTGCATTGTGCTTCTTCAGCACCCTATAAGCAATGGATTCCTGACGAGCCCGATCCGGGTGCTGCAAGTGCAGCACATGCCCCTCGGCAGGAGTAAGCCACCGGCCCTTAGACAAAAACGCGCCGCCTTCGATAATATTAATCATAACAATCCCTTACTTTTTATAGCATCACTATTATTATCAGCGTTATCAGAGGGCGTTGCCCTCTTGGCTCCCACCAAGGGGCGCTGCCCCTTGGAACCCCGGCAGGGGAAATGATTTCCCCTGCACCCCTCATTTGGGGTTACAGCATGAAACAACACTCTCTTGACTCCATTCCAACAAACAAAAAAACATATACATCAGCAGCTTACCCAATTTGGGGTCAAGGGGATTCAATCCCCTTGTGGGGTCTGGGGCGAAGCCCCAGATAAGAAGTATCACAAGTCACACCACGGGGCGCTGCCCCTTGGAACCCCGGCAGGGGAAATGATTTCCCCTGCACCCCTCATTTGAGGTTACAGCATAAAACAACACTCTCTTGACTCCATTTCAACAAAAAAAAACATATACATCAGCAGCTTACCCAATTTGGGGGGTCAAGGGGATTCAATCCCCTTGTGGGGTCTGGAGCGAAGCCCCAGATAAGAAGTATCACAAGTATCACCAAGGGGCGCTGCCACCGAAAAATGATTCAATCAACATTTCATTAAGCATCCATAAAACATAGCTTGGGAGCAGCGGGAATAATACCAGCTTCCGCAAGCTTTGCATAAAAGAGCTGTAGACCGGCCTGTTCTTCTGCTCCCAAAGAATAATGAAGGCCAGCAAAATATTCTTGCAGCTCTTCTTTTGTCATGTTGTAACGCTGTTGAGCAACGGCGAGTATGGTATCCATGTGGGCCGCCCCAAAGTCACGGGAACGGGAAAGAAGCGCAGCAGGGCTTTCTGCCAAGACCACCTGCTCCAACACTTTACGTTCTACCACCCAGAGGGCGAAGACGAAGGGAAGGCCTGTCCATGTTGTCCATAGCTCTGCAAGATCAAGCACATAAGGATAAGCATTGTGCCGTCGCAGGCGTAGGGCTTCATCTCCAATGGCAAGAAAGGCTTCCGGGGGATTTTCCGAATTTACTTCAGCTGTGGCGGAGCCAGTTCGCCATTGAACGGGCATTGCATAATACTGCTGAAAAAAAAGACGCATGAGAGTAACAGAGGTATGCGTTTCTCTGCTGGCAAGAATGGTTTGCCCCCCGAGGCGCTCAATGGGACGCCGAGAAAAGAGGAGCACGCTTTGCACCGGCCCGTTACTGCCAATGGCAAGATTGGGCAGAATGAGATAGCGTTCTGGCCGTTTGGCATATTCCACACAGGAAGTTGATGAAAGCAACATCTTTCCTTCAGCCATAAGATTGTTCAACTCAGCGGGCGGGCCGTATACAAGCTCATAATCGTGAGGAATATCACCAGATTCAAGCGCATAGTAAACCGGCAATACATTAAGATAGTCTATACGACCCATACGAAGCGGTGACGTGGAAGCTGCCATATACCAACCTTATATATGTGTTGCAAATTACTGTATGTTTACCCTA
>JAVBJS010000166.1:0-32046 GCA_031546885.1 Desulfovibrio sp. | reverse complement strand
TTAAGAGCTCAATGCCAAGAGAAGACATAATTTTTATCGAATGATTTCAAAGCAGAAGCTGCTTTGAAATAAAGGCACGCCGCGCTGCTCGCTTGCGGGCGTCTGCTGGCGCATCCGCAGAGGCCATTGTGCAATGGCCTCCTCTGGTGATTGCATAATGGCCCTGTTTGCCTGGTGGAGTTGAATGTAACTTTTTAAAATCTGTCTTCTACCAATCCGATGCGCTCGCCTAGGGTTCAGGGGCGGCGCTCCTGGCGGGGCCTTCATGTTTAATTTTCTTTTTCGATCTTCGCAAAAATCTACAAAGACCGCCGCGCAATCTTCCTCTGGAAATGGCACAAAAGTGAATATGGGGGAGGGCATACACCGTAAGCGAAGTTTTTGGTCAAGCCGGGGAAACACTGTTCGAGCTCGTGCCTCATATTCTGGTGAGGCTATGACAACTACAACGTTGCGAGAGCGCCGGCGTCGGCGTTTTGAGCTTGCAGGTGCCACTGTAGCGTGTGTTGTTGTGTTTATTCTTGCCTCCATGCAGCTTGATCAATTTAGAACAGGCGACCATCTTTACGTGGTCATGTTCAATGTGAATCTTGTGTTGCTTGGAGGCATTTTGCTTGTTGTGCTGCGCAATGGCTTCAAGTTGCTTTTGGAGCGCCGCCATAAGGTTCTGGGATCACGATTGCGTACGCGCCTTGTTCTTGCCTTTGTGGGGCTTTCGTTACTCCCTTGTCTTTTGATGTTTTTGGTTACGACAAAATATGTGCAGCTTTCTGTTGATTTTTGGTTCAAGGAGCAGGTGGAAACGTCAATGGAAACCGCTTTGGACGTGGGGCGGCAGGCATATGAGAGAACAGCTACGCGCCTTGTGCGGCATGCGGAAAGTATAAGAACAGAGATATTGGATCGTAAAATTGCCTTTTCCGGGCAAACAGCAGAAGGCATTTTAAGTCGTAAGCGCAAAGAGTATCAGTTGGCAGCGGTAGCAGTGGTAACTCAGGATGCTTTTGTTAAAGAGCAGCAGATAAGCCCAGAGATGGGACTGGCATGGGACGAAGGCAAGAAAGATGTCAATTGGGAAAATGTGAGAGCTCAGGGCAGCACATATGGAGTTTTGCCCAGCGTCTCGATAGATTATGTGTATGCTTTGCAGCTTGTGGATTCAAACAAGGGGCTGTTTCTGCTACTTGTGGAAGATATGGGCACGGGGTTTAAGGCGAAGCTGGATCGCATTGCTTATGGCGCGGAAGAGTATAGTAATTTGCGTAAAATTAAGCAGCCCTTGAAGCTGGTTCTGTACAGCAGCTTGGGGGTCTTGACGGCTCTGATTATCTTGGGGGCCACCTGGTTTGGTTTTCGCGTGGCGCGTGAAATGACGGCTCCCATTCAGGCCTTGGCGGCAGGGACAGAGCGCATTGCCCGAGGAGACTTGAGCGTTCGATTGAGTGATTCTTCTTCAGATGAGCTGGGTATGCTTATTCGTTCTTTTAACTCTATGGCGCAAGATCTCGATAAGAACCGGCAGGAATTAACTGGGGCTAACGCCATGCTGGAGGAGCAGAACCTGCGGATAGCCCGGCATAGCAAATATATTGAAACGGTGCTGGAGAATATTGCAGCCGGAGTAATTTCCTTTGATCACGAGGGGCATATTAATACTGTAAATAAGGCAGCATGCGATATTCTTGGCATGGAGCAGGGGCAGCTTATAGCACAGTTGATAGAAGATATTTTGCCAGAGCCTCACGCCCGGAACGCCCGTCTGATTCGAGACAGGTTTGCTCGTGGTTTTGAGGCGCGTAGCCAGTACAGTGTGAGCTTGTCCATTCATGGGGAGGAGCGCCGTTTGCTCGTGAATGTGGTAGGATTTACCACGGATGGGGTGTACCGTGGCGCTGTGGGTGTTTTTGAAGATATTTCCGAGCTGGAACGGATGCAGCGCATGTCGGCATGGCGCGAAGTGGCACGGCGCATAGCCCATGAAATAAAGAATCCTCTCACTCCCATTAAGCTTTCTGCGCAGCGGCTTGCCAGAAAATTCAGTGGGCAGATATCTGATCCGGCATTTTTACAGAGTACGGAAATGATTGTGCGGCAGGTAGAGCATCTTCTTGAGATGGTGCAGGAATTTTCCGCCTTCGCCAAGTTGCCGGAAGTGAAGCCGCAGGCAGCCGAATTAAGGCCGTTGTTGCAGGGCTTGATGGATCTTTTTCGAAATAGCCACTCAGGCATTGAGTGGGGGTTTGAGGTGCCGGATGACTTGCCTTTGCTGGCTATGGATACCGAGGCCATGAGTCGTGTGTTTCTCAATATTTATACCAATGCTGCGGAAGCCTTGCTCATGGCGAATACGGCGGCTCCTTTTGTACGGACAACAGCCGTGTATCATGCCGCTTTGCATCTGGTGCGTATCAGTGTTGCTGATAACGGGCCTGGCTTGACAGAAGAAGAGCGAACCAGAGTTTTTGAGCCGTATTTCTCCCACAAAAAAGGCGGAACGGGTTTGGGGCTAACCATTGTAAAGTCCATTGTTGCCGATCATCGCGGCTATGTCCGTGTGCAGCCTCGTGAAGGAGGAGGAGCGGTATTTATTGTAGAGCTGTTGCTGGCATAACAATATTTGGAGTTCCCACTTCCAGTGATTCATCTAATGAAGGCCATTGCACAATTGTTTCTGGCAACTGGCAATGGCCTCTGGAACCTGCTGCGCAATCGCCAGAGTCCGCTGCATTGTGCAACGAACTCTACTATGTGGTTAGCCTGTTTCGCTACACTTCAAGGTGAGTGCCTATTTCTACCACGCGGGATGTTGGGATATTAAAGAATGTTGAGGCATTCCAGGCGTTGTTGCTCAGGAAGATAAAGAGATTTCTGCGCCAGGGGTGCAGGCTTGATGTTTCTGATGCGGCCAGGATGGTTTCACGCCCAATGTAGAAGGTGCAGTCGTAAAGGGGGAGGTGAACGGATGTTTTTTTGGAGAGATCGGATATCTCGTTCATGTTTGGGTGCTCCATATATCCATACTCCACGGTCATGCGATATAGGCGAGTATTTTTGTCAAGATCGTTAATGCTGATGCGCTTGTCAGCATCCACATAGGGGCTGTTCACTATTTTTATGGTGAGCAGCACTATTGTTTCCGGGGCGGTATGGATGAGGGCTACGGAGCGGGCCAGTGGCATGGGAGTGAGGTTTTGGTTCATGGTCATGTACACGCCAATGCCGGGGCTGCGATTGAGCTTAACTTCCTTGAGGGAACGCAAAAAGTCGGTGAGGGGCATGCTCATGCGTTCAAACCGTTCCCATAAAAGGGCGCGGCCGCTTTTCCAGGTGGTCATGACGATGATGAGAATGGCGGAAACAAAGAGAGGAACCCAGCCGCCGTCAAATACTTTGATGAGGTTGGCGCCAAGAAAGGGAAGGTCGAAGAAGAGAAAAAGGGAGAAGAGTGAAATAGCCTTTCCGGCGGGCCACTTCCACACAAAATAGATGATAGAAAAATATAAAATAGAGGTTAAGACCATGGCACCGGTGACGGCAAGACCGTAGGCCGCAGCAAGGCCGCTGGAGTTTTGAAAGATGAGAACAAGGGTCACACAGGCGATCATGAGCAGGCTGTTGATGGTGGGCAGGTAAATTTGCCCTTGGGCGGAAGAAGAGGTGTGAACTACCTGCATGCGGGGAAGAAAGCCAAAATGCATGGCTTGCTGGGTGAGGGAGTATACACCTGTGATGAGGGCTTGCGAGGCGATGACTGTGGCCATGGTGGCAAGTATAAGCATGGGAAGCAGAAACATGGGAGGGACAGACTGGTAAAAGGGATTCTGCGCGGCAGCAGGATTGCCCAGTAAAAGTGCGCCCTGTCCAAGATAATTCAACAAAAGCGAGGGGAACACAAGAAAAAGCCAGCCGTTACGAATGGGAATGCGGCTGAAGTGCCCTAAATCTGCATAGAGGGCTTCTCCCCCTGTGATGCAGAGCACAACAGTGCCAAGAACGATAAATCCGTGTAAATGGTTTGCCGCAAAGTAGGCGTAAGCATAGTACGGATTAAGGGAAAGAATTACGACGGGATTTTTAATAATATTGATGATTCCCACCAAAGCAATGGCACCAAACCAGAGCAGCATGATGGGGCCAAAAATTTTGCCGATGCGGGCCGTTCCGTATTTTTGCACAGAAAAAAGCCCTACCAGAATTGCACAGGTGAGGGGAACAACAATGGGGCCTGCGGCGGGGGCGGCCTGATTAATGCCTTCTACTGCCGAGAGCACCGAAATGGCGGGAGTGATGATGCCGTCACTGTATATGAGGGCGGCGCTGCACAGGGCAATGTATGGAATAGCTTTAAAAAACAGGTTGTTGGCATTGTTTTTTATAGCACCCTGTAGGAGAGCGAGCAGGGCAAAGGTGCCTCCTTCACCCCCATTGTCTGCCTTGGTAACAAAGAAGACATATTTGAGCGTTACGACAATGGTGAGGCTCCAAAAAATAAGGGAGAGTACCCCCATGATATTGGTGTCTGTTATGGCAATGGCGTGGGGGCCGTGAAAGCATTCCTTCATGGTGTAAAGGGGGCTTGTTCCAATGTCACCATAGACAACGCCAAGGGCGGCAAGCGCAATGATAGCGGAGTTTGAGGGCGTCGTCTGGTGTGTGCTGGACATAACATATTCCTTTTCTTTACCGATCTGGTCAGTCTTGCTTTTGTAAAAAGTTATGGTGATGTGAGCGCGGATTGATTACAAAAGTCCAGTAGTATGGAGATGCACAGTTCCGCGTGTGCTGTTTTACGAACACTGCTTCGTAGAGATATGCAGTTTTGTGAATAGGATAGGGTGATTGTTTGTGTGGGTGGGTTAACTGAAAAGACCTTCCAGTATCCAAAAGCTGACCCCACCAACAAAAGCAGAGGCTGGAATGGTGATTGTCCAGGCAATCAGCAGGCTTTTCGCTATACCCCAGCGCACGGCAGAAAGACGTGAGGTAGACCCGACGCCGAAAATACAGGCACTGATGGTGTGTGTGGTGCTGATGGGTGCGCCAAAGAAGGAGGCGCAGGCAATGACAATAGAGGCGGAAGTCTCTGCGGCAAAACCGTGCACCGGCTCAAGCTTAAAGATTTTATGCCCCATTGTTTTTACTATTTTCCAGCCCCCAACGGCGGTGCCCATTGCCATGGTGGCGGCACAAATGAGCTTTACCCATAACGGGATGTAAATATGGTCAATTTTATCGAAAATAAAGAGACCAAGGGCAATCACTCCCATGGTCTTTTGGGCATCGTTCAGGCCGTGGCTTAAGGCCATGATTCCTGCGGAAACGATTTGTGATTTTCGGAAAAACCTGTTGGCAAGGGGGCGGTTTACGTGGAAAAAAATGATGCTTACCAGTCCCATCAGGATCAGCCCGACACAAAAGCCGGCAATGGGAGAAATAAGAAGGGGGAGAATAACCTTTTTAAAGACTGAGGCACCATTGAGTGAGCTGGGGCCGGCATGCACAAGGGCGGCACCCATAAGACCGCCAATAAGCGCGTGGGAGGAGGAGGAGGGAATGCCGAAATACCAGGTGATGCTGTTCCAACTGATGGCCCCGATAAGGGCTGCCAGAACAAGCACATGGCTGTCTGTAACTATCTCCGGGCGAACAATGCCGCTTCCCAGGGTATGGGCTACCTCTGTGCCTAAAAATGCGCCCAATAGGTTGAGCAGGGCGGCAAGGGAAACGGCAACACGGGGGGTAAGCACTTTAGTGGAAACAACGGTGGCTATGGCATTGGCACAGTCATGTGCGCCATTGGTAAAGTCAAAGATAAGGGCGGCGAGGATAATGAGAAGGAGGAGAACAGGTATCTCAAGCATTTTTTAGAACCGCTTCTTCCAGGGTCTCTGCCAGTTCAACTATCTGGTTCACTGTAAGCTCCATCCGGTCGTAGGCTTGGCTCCACTTAAGAATGCTGAGCAGATTTTCCGGGGTGGGGTCCTTTATGTCATGTAGCTCTGCAATACCTATGCTGAGCAGCATCTCGCATTCGTTGCGAAGGGCGCGGAAAGCCTTGGTATTGTGGCAGTCGCGTCGTTCTGAAAGGCCTTCGAGCATGTATCTGGTTTGGGATGCCATTTCCTGAAGAATACGGGCAAGTTGCAGGAGAGGAAAGCGAATGCGTGTAAAGCCAAAAACAAAAAGCCGGTTGGACATGTTAAAAAAAAGGTCAATGGCTTCTTCTTGTGCCTTGTTGATATGCAGTAGGTCTTCGCGGTCTATGGGAGTTATGAAGGTTTGGGAAAGGTGCTTGGTAACGGTTTGGTAGATGGAGTCTGCCTCAGCCTCCAGCAAGGAGATTTCCCGGTGTTGTTTGTCTGCGTCGGATTGTACCTCTAGCATGCTTGCGGTGGAGGCTGCAACAGTACATAAAATGGCATTCTGGCGTAACAATAGCTCAAAAAACGGTGCCCCTTTGGGCAAAAGAGCTGTAAACATGGTGACTCCTCAGTATAGATCGCATAGCAATATGCGGGTGCAATATAATCTGCCTTGCCGTACTACGCAAGTTAAAACCTGAGCTTTCCTGTGGGGGGCATACTTGGGGTGAAGATGTCGAATAGTTTTTATACCTATCTACAAAAAAAATAGTGGAAGATTGAATACTATCTGATAAATGACTTGACAGGGTCATGCCTTTGGCATATACAGCTCATCTTGTTGTGCGGGAGTAACTCAGTGGTAGAGTGCAACCTTGCCAAGGTTGAAGTCGCGAGTTCAAATCTCGTCTCCCGCTCCACAATAACAGTATATGCCTTGGTGTGGCTTGCAATAAATCAAGGCATGCAAATTCCAGGCGGAAGTTTTTTCAGAGGCTTGCAGATTTCTTTTATATGAAGTATACTGCAAGTGCGTGTGAGAATAAGGCGGCATAGCCAAGTGGTAAGGCAGAGGTCTGCAAAACCTCCATCCTCCAGTTCAAATCTGGATGCCGCCTCCAGATTCTTCATCTCTGCGGGAGTAACTCAGTGGTAGAGTGCACCCTTGCCAAGGTTGAAGTCGCGAGTTCAAATCTCGTCTCCCGCTCCACTTATTTCAAACATGTTTTTATACCGGTGCGGGCAACTTGTTATGAGTGAAGCTTCGCAACACCTGCGGGAATAGTTCAACGGTAGAGCGCAAGCTTCCCAAGCTTGAAGTTGCGGGTTCAAATCCCGTTTCCCGCTCCAGAATTTATAAGGGCGAAAGGCCTTGAAAGAGAGGGACTTACAGAGAAATCTGTGAGTCCTTTTTGCGTTTTTAGAGGCTTTTTACCTGCTCAAGCGAGGCCATTGCACAATGGCCTCTGCGGATGCGCCAGCAGACGCCCGCAAGCGAGCAGCGCGGCGTGTCTTTATTTCAAAGCAGCTTCTGCTTTGAAATCATTCGATAAAAATTATGTCTTCTCTTGGCATTTAGCTCTTAAGAGCCATCGGAAGACTTTTTAAGAGAAGACTAAACTGAATTTGCTGTATTGTGCAACGAACTCTATTTATGGATAAGTTCTTAGTGTATTTGCAAAAATATTGAAATTGTATCATCATAAAATTGTATAATAATGCATTTATTTGTTGTATTGATGCAAATATTACTGTGTTTATGAATTCATTTATCAATCGTTGTGTAAGCGTTTGCATAAGTTCATTTATTCTACTGTAAGCGTTTACGTTCATTATAAATATTTTTGTTGAATATATTGATATCTATGCTATGCTTATGCATATGTATAATATTTATACATGGTTTTATACGTGATCTATTTTGTAAAGAAGACCTTCAAGGAGCTAGTTATGGCAGTCATCGAACAAGTTTTTGGATTTTTTATGCCTCGCGTAACCCTGATTGGTGTTGGCGCGCACAAAGAAATTCCAGCGCGTATTACGGCCCTCGGAGCAAAAAAGCCGCTGTTAGTAACTGACAAGGGCATCACAGCCTGTGGCATCACCGCCCAAATTGAAGAGTTACTTAAAGCTGCAAAAATGGACTATGCTATTTATGATGACACAATACCTAACCCCACCGATGCAAACGTAGCCCTCGGAGTAGAACTTTACAAAGAGAAAAAATGTGATGCGCTTATTACTCTTGGGGGTGGCAGTTCGCATGATTGTGGAAAGGGTATCGGGCTTGTGGTTAGTAATGGCGGCACCATACATAATTATGAAGGGCTTGATAAATCTACTAAGTCGTTGCCCCCGTATCTTGCTGTAAACACGACAGCAGGAACAGCTTCGGAAATGACTAGATTTTGCATTATCACCGACCTGAGTCGTAAGGTGAAAATGGCCATTGTGGATTGGCGCGTTACGCCTAATACTGCCATTGACGATCCTTTACTTATGATGGGCATGCCCCCAGCTCTTACGGCAGCTACAGGGATGGATGCTCTCACTCATGCAGTTGAGGCTTTTGTCTCCACCGCGGCTACACCCATGACTGATGCTTGCGCAGAAAAAGCCATTGCCATTATCTCAAAGTATCTGCGTAGGGTCGTAGGAAACGGACAAGATATTGAGGCGCGTGAGCAGATGGCCCATGCACAGTTTCTTGCGGGTATGGCTTTTAATAACGCCAGCCTTGGTTATGTGCATGCTATGGCGCACCAGCTTGGCGGATTCTACGATTTACCGCATGGAGAATGCAATGCCATTCTGCTGCCTTATGTTTCAGAGTTTAATCTCATGACTCGCCTGTGTCGCTATGCCACTGTAGCTAAGTTGCTGGATGAGAATGTATGTGGGCTTAATCCGACCGATGCAGCAAGAAAAGCCATTAGTGCTATTCGCTCCCTTTCTGTGGATGTGGGTATTCCAAGCAGCCTGACTGAGCTTGGCGTACGGTACGGTAAGAATGTACAGGCCAAAGATATTGACGTTATGACGGGCAATGCGCAAAAAGATGCGTGCATGTTGACGAATCCGCGCAAAGCTAAAGATGCGGAAATAGCGGCCTTATACAAAGCCGCCCTGTAGCAGTATAATCATACGACTCAATCAGCCCTGGGCATCGTTTGCAGAAGCGAAGTTCAGGGCTGATTTTGAAGCAATTTAACGCTGAAATACTTTTAAAATGATATTGCCTCTAGTTTTCAAGGGGCCTCAAGCCCTTTGGAAACGCCGCTTTTGGAAATGATTTCCCAAAGACTCTCTCGCTTTGTAACACATTGGCACACTTGGGGCCAGTAAAGGGGGTCACCCCCCTTTACTGCTGGGATTTGGGAAGGTGGAATCTCCCCAAAAAAGTTTAACCGATCACATCAGCACTTCTCTAGAAGGTGTATTTGAAGTTAGTGGCAAGCTGCCAAGAGTTTGGGTTGTCACGGTAGCGCTTATCCCAATTATCACCACGGTCAAGGTTTACATAGCCAAGGTTCCAGCCTACTTCCAAGTTTTCATATATTTTGTAGAAATGATTGAAGTTTACTTCCCAAGCGTGGTCTTCTGTTGTCATTAATTGGGGGTCGTAAATAATGGGGCTGCCGGATGCCGAGCTGATATTATAGGGCTTCGTTCCCGCTTTAACGAGGTCTTTATCATTGGTGCCTTGGTAGTAGGCAACGCGGATGGTATGGCTCCAGTCTTTCCAGATATTGATATTGGCAATTTGCAAGCCAAGGCCCCAGTGACCGGAGTTTACACCGCTGATGGAAGGAGCATAGTTCACACCCCAGCGGTCGCCAAAACCATAGGAGGTAGGGCCAAAGCCCTCGTTGAAAGAACTTAAATTGGGTGCGTAGCCCCATTGTTGGTTCTTTTCTACATCGTCCGCATCGGAACCGGAGGCATAAAAGGCGAAAAATCCAGGAACGCCCCAGCCAAGCTTGTAGTCAACGATAAAGGAGCTGCTCCAGCCACGAGAGTTATACAATACTTCGTCGCCAAATCTTCCAGTGTCGCTACGCATGTCACCATAGGCAACATCGGCTCGGATAGAGAGTGGGTCGAACATGTCGAAGCGGGCTGCAAGCCCAAGCCACCAAGCCTGAGCATTTTCAGCAATGCCGTTCCAGTCTGTAGTGCCGCCCCCGGCCGCAGGCGCGCCGCGTGCGGTAAAGCTTCCCCAGTATGCACTGTCTTTACCTATGGTCGAATACATGGCCCAGGGTGTTACTTTAACTCCTGCGCTGGAGAAGGTCATAGGCAGGCTGAGGAAGAAGAGATCCATCTCATCCATCAAATTTTTGCCGTAGATATTAGTATCTGTTTTTGAGGTGGCGGAGCTGTCGTTATCATAACTATCAAATGGGCGTGCCCAAAAGGCCGTGGCCGCAAAAGCATCGTTAAACTGATAGCTTGCAGCAATACCACCACCTGATGAATCGAGAATGCCGTTCCTGTATGAGGTAAACGGTAAGGACAGGGGGATAAGACCCATGCGTATCTGCAAAGGCATGGATGAGGGGGCCCAGTCAAGGAAAAGGAATCTGTTGCGAAGGTTTACACCGTCACCGTCAAGAGCATAGCCAGCATCAACAGGGCCCTGTTTGCTCCGGCCCCAAGCTGCCGGGGCCATGCGGAACATGGCAACGCCCTTCAGATTTTCACTAACTCTGGCTTCAACAGTGAGGCGTAGCCGTTGGTTGACAGTAAACTTGTCTCTTTTATCCTCTGAGTCATAACGCGCATTGTCAAGCCAGTTGAAGGCAAAATCCATATCCCCAAAGACGTGAAAATCCACAGCAAAGCTCTTTGCCGGATATGCAAAGAGAAGACAAAGAGCAACCATCATGGCACCGATGTTACTGCGTGGAAAGATAAGTTTTGTCATGTAATCCTCTCTGCTCAATTTACAATTTTTTTTGTGATATTCATGCCTTATACTGTAGCGTCTTCGTCAAACTCTTCTAGTATCTTTGAGCGCTCAATAGCGATCGCTTCGGGCTTGGTAAGCAGAGAGACTCCGATAAGAGCAAGGGAGTTCGCTGTCATTGCAAAAATTCCGATGTTAATACCCCAAGGCAGGGTGTTGGTAGATACCAGTGCAATAATAACAATGGCCCCGGCAATCAAACCAGCAATGGCCCCTTCTTTGGTTACGCGTGGCCAAAAGGCTATGGCGATGATCATGGGGAAAACTTGAGTTGGAAAAAGAAAGGCAAAGTTAATGATGCCAAGCATGAGAGAGGGAAATAAAATGGCCATGACACCTGTGAAAAGAAGTGAAAGGCCGGTGATGGAATTTGTCACCGTGACAGCTTCTTTTGGCAAAACGTTTGGACGGAAATAAGTCCAAATATTTCTGGTAAATATACCGCCAAGGCACAGGGCGCTTACAGATAAAACCAGAATACAGGTGAGTGCTCCGCCAGCGCCAGCAACACCCACCATCCAGGAAGGCAGGCTGGACACGGAAAGAGTCATGAAGGCTTCATCTGGCATTTTCAAGTCAGGTATGCTGACGAGAACGTAGTAAGCTGCAATAATAAGAAAGGGGTACATGTACATGTACAGTGGCATAATAATCTGATTGCGACGGATAGTGTCTTCAGTCTTGCCGGTAAAGACGGCCTGCGCAAGCAAAGGGGCGCATATAAAGCCCATGGCCTGAAAAATCATGGTTGAGATGGTGAAGTTGGCTGACTGAGGAGGTACAGTAATTTTTGTTGACGCCTGGGCAATGGCGGCATCAAAGATGCCGGTTACACCGCCAGGAAATTTAATCGCAGCAGCAGTGCCGCCCGCAACAATAGCAACAACCATGAGTATGTCTTTCATGACGCTTATCCAGGCAGGAGCGCGTATGCCAGCAATTGCAATATACGAGTAGGCCATAAGGGCAGAGACTGCAACGCCAAGGCTGTAGCTGATATCCCAGCCCATATGGCGCAAAATAACGCCAAGGCCGCCAAATTGCATTTGCATCCAAGGCAGAAGGAAGCATATGCCGACAAGGGCAACGACAACTTCAAGAAATTTACTGTTGAAGCGCCAACTGAAACAATCGGGTAGGGTTACCGCACCAGAAACTTGGGCTATGCGCCATAGTAAGGGATTTGTGAAATATCCTACGCAGGTGCCAAGAAGAATGTAGCCAAGAAACCATAGAGAGTAAGAGGAGCCTTTGGAATAGATAGCGCCCGGCACACCAATCATGGTTCCAATACCATAAATTTCGCCAACACTGATAAAAAAGACAAGTAAGCCACCAAAAGAGCGGCTTGCCACCATGACTTCATGCATGCTGCTGCTGATAGCTCCCCGCTTGGAAAGGATAGCAAGAAGGATGGAAAGGGCAAGAAGCCCGATAAAGACTATAGCTGCCATATGGTTTCCCTACCTTTGCTGTAACGTACGTTTTTTCTTGTTGTGGTCTGCAAGTGGATCCAGCTTCCAGGCAATCAAAAGGCAGAGGGAAGTGAGCCCAAAGCACGCAAAAACCCAGGCGTAAATGAAGGGAAAACCCAGGATGCGTGGTTCAATGGTATTATAAAAATTGAATCCCAACACCATAAAGGTAAATGGCAGGATTAAGGCGAAGAAAAAAGTTGGAAGTCGTGATTTCATGTCTTTCTCCTTGTTGTGTCATAAGTAATTTTTTTGAGCAGCTCTATTATCGCATATCTTTTTTAAGCGCCTGTTCTTTTGCAGAGAGCGCTCACGGCAGGTTTACGCTTTTTCGTAAACAACACGACCGCCAACTATGGTCATGCACACAGCGGTATCTGCTATTTTCTCTGGAGCTATGGTCAGCAGATCGTCGGAGAGCAGTACAAAGTCAGCCAGTTTTCCCGATTCAATGCTGCCACGTTCATGCTCTGCAAATTGGAACCATGCTGCATTGCTTGTGTATGCGCGAACCGCTTCAACAACGCTGATGCGTTGATCCTCACCCAGTACTCGCCCCTTCATAGTCGTTCTGTTCACTGCTGTATGGATAGAGCGGAGTGTCCATGGAGGCATGACCGGGGTATCGGCGTGCAGACAATGGCGCATGCCAAGGCGTACGGCACTGCCAGAGGGGTTAATGCGCTCTGCACGCTTGGGGCCAAGAAACATTTCATAGTGTCTGTCGCCATAATACCAGACGTGCAGGCCAAAGAATGTAGGTACAATGCCCACGTTCTTCATACGTTCAAGCTGTGAGTCGGAAGCTGTCTGGCAGTGAATAAGAATGTGGCGTGGATCGTTGCGTGGGCAAATCGCCTGTGCTTTTTCCACTGCTACAATCATACTTTCTATGCCTACATCTCCGTTGCCATGAAAGGCAATTTGGTAACCGTTGCGGTGGTAACGTAAAATATCGGCTTCCAGCTGCTCTGTGGGAATAATCAGCTCGCCCTTGGTATCGGGTTTGTTGTGATATGGCTCGGAAAGAGCCGCAGTGTAGGCCTGAATGGAGCCGTCGTTAAAGAGTTTTGGGCCGCAAAAACGAATCATTGTGCTGCCAAAGCCCGTATTTAGCCCCATTTTTGCATAGGTTTCAAACGAGTCTGTCATGAAGGAAAGATAGAGACGCAGGTTAAGCTCACCACTGCATTCCATTTTCTGCAGTACCTGCATATAGTTGGGAGCAGTAATACCGCCAAGGCCAACGCCTGCTTCGTGAACAGAGGTTATTCCATACGTATTATAGTGTGCTATGCCGGAGAGTAGGGCTTTGTGAACATTATCTGCCGTCATGGCTGGGCAAATGGTCAGCATGGCTTTATAGCAGGCGTTTTCCAGCAGAGTTCCATCAGGCTTGCCTGCCGCATCAAGTACCACAGTGCCCCCCGGGATGACGGTTGTCTCGTCAATGCCGGAAAGTTCCAGTGCCTTTGCATTCCCATAGGCCGCATGTACAGAAATATGTACCACCAAAATGGGATGTTCTGTCGAAATGGCGTCTAGCTCTTGGCGTGTGGGGCCGCGTCCTTCTGGAAGAATACTGTTGTCAAAGCCCCAGCCAAGAACGAGCTCCCCTGGAGCTGTTATTTTAGCGCGCTCACGCAAGCGCTTGAAAGCTCCTTCAAGATTTTGCACTTCGGCGCCGCAGTATACTTGGTCGCTCCAGGCTGAGTAGCAGGAGAGGTGGCTGTGGCTTTCAATAAATCCAGGGAAAAGCGCCTTGCCTCCAAGGTCGGTGATGCGGGCATCTTTTCCGGCAGCCGCAAGAATTTCGGCTGTTGTTCCCACGGACTCAATGCGATCTCCCGCAACGAGCACAGCCTCGGCCTGGGAACAGGTTTCGTCCATTGTGCGGATGCAGCCATTGATTAAGGCGTGCTTTTGAATACTTTTCATTGGTCTTCTCTTGCGTAGCGGTCAAATGTGAACAAAAAATACATTCGTCAAGTTCGCTGCGACATCGCATCTTTTTTCTATTGCGGAAGAATACATGTTATCTTTTTGAGATCGTTGCACAATGCAACGATCTCTGGCGATTGCGTAGCAAACGCCCGCAAGCGGACAGTGCAGCGTGCCTTTCTTTCGCAATCCGCTCCGGTTGCGAAAGCATGTTAGAAAATTATGTCTTATTTTTCAGTTGGATAAAACGGTACACCATTTTATCCAGTGGAGCTAAAAAAAAAAGACACGCTGCGCTGTTCGCTTGCGGGCACCTGCTCCGCAGTTGCCGAGGCCATTGTGCAATGGCCTCTTTTTGGGAGAAAAAAGGGTTTTTCTCGCAAAAGGTAATGATTCCCCATACGTTTTAGGTAAAGTAGTGAAGGCCAGAGGATTGAGAGATGAAGGCTATTTGTAAGAGGGAATGGGGGCTTTAACCATTTTTAGGAACTTGTCGGTGGCGTATGCACCGTTGCCTACTTTTTTCAGATCGTCAGCGGTAATGCGCCCGACCTTGGCAAAGAAGGCAGCAACTTCGCCCTGCCATTTTTGAGTTGTGCTTGCACCCTTGCTGCTGTCAAACATGGCAAGCTGCTGCTCCAGGTTGAACACAGGGTGGGTTTGCAAATCTTTCAGGGCCATTTCTTCGCTGTAGCTTTTGCCTGCCCATTCAAGAAAGAAGCGGCGATATTCCGGCACAAAGGACTCTAGCGGCTCTTTCTGTAGCATATTCACGGCGCGCAGGTATACACGCAAGAATTTGGTGATAAGCTCGGGGTTAGCGTCTGCAAATTTTTTATCCGCTATTAGGGCTATGGGCAGGCCTACCTTGCAGGCGTTGGGGGTAGCGGCTATAGTCCATTTTTTTTGCTCGCCAATATACATGTGGGGAGCCCATAAAGCCACAGCATCACCAATCCCGGTGGTGTATGCTGCAAGCGCCTGGGCCTGATCCATATTTTTGATGACTACATCAGCATCTGTCAGCCCAAGAACGCGCAGCCAATGGCTTAGCGCAAAGTGGGCAGAGGAAACCGTGGTGGCAAGAATGGTTTTTCCGCGCACGTCATCGGGGTGCCCGTAAACCTCCGGGTAGTCCTTGTTGTAGCCTTTGGTCTTAAGTATAGGGCTGTTGGGGCGCACGAGGACACCATTGGTGTATGACTCGTCATTACCTATGGCGATCACATAGGTATCATAGCGCAGGTTGCCCATCATGGCGGGGACTGCACCCGTGCCGCAGACAACCCATTCACCAGCGGGCAAGGCGTTTAATTGGGCCATGCCGGAATCAAAATAGAGAAGCTCAAGGTCGATGCCTTCTTCTTTGTCCCAGCCTTTTTCCTTGGCATACCAGACAAGGAAAGTTTCATGTTCATCCATCCAGGCAGAGCGCATTTTCACCGGGGCTGCAGCAAAGGCGGTGCTGGCGCTGCCGATTGCCAGCAAGCATACGCAAAGCATAGCTAAGAAGAATCTGTAACGCATAATATGACTCCTGTTCTGCTTACGGTTAGCGGGTGAAAATACAATTAATCTCAATCCGCTATTCCAGTTTTATCTAAGTATATCTCAAGATTGTATGCCTCTGTGCTGCATAACCTGTGAAACAAGCGCACTTGTTTTTTGCTGCACAGCTCCGTACTGACATAGTCCGGCACCGATTAAAAACACGATAGCTGTAATGCGGCTCTGTCCGTCGAGATAAAGGGCTGCGGCAAGACAACTGCATAATAAAACTCCAATCCGATATAGCTTTTTACGTTTGTATCTTTTTTCCGTGAGAGTGCGCAGCGCTTGTATGTCCATGTTCTCAAGAGAGGAGGGCATCTCCTGCTCCATTTCTTTTTGAGACTGTAAGAAGGATTTTGACCACACACACCATGCAACAACAAGGGCAATCGAAAGTAATAGAAGGGCGTTAAGTGTACTTGTCGTCATATATTTTTCCGTTTTTTTTATTTTTTTACTTCTTGGTGATTAGCACAATCTTGATGGTGATCGTTACGGAAAAAGTTCTATCAATCTGGTGTTATAGTGTCAGTTCAGTTTCGGCAGTAATCTTTTCTCGCAGGTGGAGCAGGGCCATATCCGTATGTTCACGTGGGCGGGGCAGGTTGATGATGTATTCTTTTTTGATGCTTCCTGGCAATTTTCCTTCCATGAGGATGATCCTGTCGCCTAGAAAAAGAGCTTCATCAATGTTGTTTGTCACAAAGATAATTGTGCGTTTTTCCTGTTCCCATATGCGGGATATTTCGTGCTGCATAAAGATACGGGTTTGTGCGTCAAGCTGGCCGAAGGGCTCATCCAGTAGCATGACCTCCGGGCTGTTTGCGTATGCCCTGGCAATACCAACACGCTGCTTCATGCCGCCGGAAAGCTGGTGAGGGTAGTGGCTTTCAAAACCCTTTAAACCGACAAGGTTGATATAATGATTGGCGATAGCATGCCTCTCATTTTTGGGAACATTTTGAAGCTTTGGGCCAAGTTCGACATTGCCGAACACGGTTTTCCAGGCAAAGAGCATATAACCTTGAAAAACAAGCCCCCGGTCTGGGCCTGGCCCTACCACTGGGCCTTCATGGAGTGTGGCAAAACCGGTATCGGGGACTTCCAAACCGGCGATAATGCGTAGCAGTGTGGATTTACCGCATTGACCAGGGCCAAGAATGACTAAAAATTCATTCTCCTTTACGGTTAAATCAATATCCCGAATAACAGGAACCTCCATATGCCCTTTTTGAATAAAGGTTTTTGAGATGTTGTGGCATTGTATTTTTGTTTTTGCTGTATCAGGATTCATGCGACTACCTTTATATCATTGTCACCGCGCACTCCGTACACGGGCTACCTGTTTCCGTGAGTCTTACAGATTCTCAATGCTGCGCTGCCATGGGCATATTTTGCGTTCCAGCAGGCCGAGGGCTTGCGAGGTACACCATGCCGCCATAGCAATGAGAATCATGCCACTAAGTACAAGTGCGGGCTGATGGGTGTCCATGCCGCGTTTGATTAAAAAGCCCATACCATCGCGTGAGTTCATAAGTTCTGCTGCAAGTACGCAGGTCCAGGCAACGCTGAGAGATATCTGTAAGCCTGCAAACACAGCGGGAAAGGAGGCTGGAAAGCAGACCTGAAAAATCTCGTCGCGGCGATTGCCGCCAAGTACGCGCACTACGTCGTATAGCTCCGGCTCCACAAGGCGCACGCCGTTGTAAGCATTCAGCAGGCAGGGAACAAAGGTGCCAATGATGATGATAAATATTTTTGCGGATTCACCGATGCCGAACCACAAGATGGCAAGTGACACCCAGGCAATGGGGGGCATGGGCTTGAAAAGGTCAAAGATGGGTTTGACAATGGCGTTTACATATTTGTTAAGCGCCATGAAAAGTCCGAGTGGTACGGCAACGATGCTTGCCAAGGCAAAGCCTGAAAGTACGCGGGCTGTACTTGCCCATATATGTCCCCAGAGGTTGGTGCCTCCGAATTTCATGGAAGTGAGTAGATACATTTGCGCGATTACTTCATGTGGCTGTACGAGAGAATCGCCAAAGACGTGGTAGGCAGCGATGCGATCCCACAGTGTGAAAAAACTGATAAGCGAGACACAGTAAAGAAAGTGAACATTAGTTAGTAGAGCCATGAGTGAAAAGGGACGTCTTTCGCGGGCGTGATCAATAGTTTCGTTGGCAATGTTGGAATTCATGGGTGTTACCTCCTGATTCCGGCGAGAAGACGTTTTTCCACATGATCAATA
Organism: Desulfovibrio sp.; assembly: GCA_031546885.1. Classification (GTDB taxonomy): domain Bacteria; phylum Desulfobacterota; class Desulfovibrionia; order Desulfovibrionales; family Desulfovibrionaceae; genus Frigididesulfovibrio. The sequence goes on along the minus strand of JAVBJS010000166.1, from coordinate 13,998 downwards.
ATCATGCCGATGATCGCGCCTGAGATGCCAAGGCAGATCATGCCAAGCACTACAATGTCGGGCCGCATGAGTCTGCCACCCATGGTAATGAGGTAGCCAAGGCCGGTATCGGCAGCAAGCAGCTCTGCCCCTACAAGGTTTGTCCAGCAGTAAGCCAGTGCTATTTGTAAAGCGCCGAATACCATAGGCAGGGCAGAGGGAATACAGAGCTGGGTAAATATCTGCCAGTCGTTGGCTCCATACGTGCGGGCCATTTGGATGAGCACCGGGTTTGTCATGCGCACACCCACATAAGAATTGATGACGCAAGGTACTATGCCAGCAATCCAGATAATGAATACCTTGCCGCCAAGCTCAATGCCGAACCAGAAAACAGTAAGGGGAATCCAGGCAATGGGAGGAATGGGGCGAATGATTTCAAAAATGGGCCGTGCTAATCCCTCAACAACGCGAAATCAACCCATGGCAAGGCCAAGAGGTATGCCGATAAGCAGTGCGAGCGAATAGCCTAGAAAGGCTTCCTTAACGCTTGTCCAGGTATGGGTGGCAAGCACCGCGCCATCCGGCAGGGGATTGGACAGTTTGTCGATAAATGTTGCAAAGACTTGAGTGGGCGAGGCCAGAAGAGAATCCGGCACTATTCCGCTGCTCACAAGAAATTGCCACCCTAGAAAAAAGGAAAGAAGACTCAACAAAGGCAGAACAGTAAGTATCAACGGTTGTTTTACGTCTATTTCTTCATAAGCCATGAATGGTGCTCCTTATGGCGAACATGAGGCAGGGCGTAGGGAGGCTGTTACCACCAACGGATGAGTCGTGTTACTTCTTTGCGCAATTCAATAAACTGGGGATCGACCAGATTCCGGGGCCGTGGCAGGTCTACCTTTATTTCAGCCTTTATCGTAGTGGGTTTGTTTGAAAGTACCAAAATGCGCTCAGCCACATAGACAGCCTCTTCTATGTTGTGGGTAACAAACAGGATTGTGCTGCCAAGGGTGCGCCATAGGTTTATAAGCTCGTCCTCCAGGTAAAATCGAAGTTTTACATCCAATTGACCGTAGGGTTCATCCATAAGAAGCAAGTCGGGAGCCACGGCAAAGGCACGAGAAACAGCAATACGCTGCATCATACTGGCAGAAACTTGATTGGGATAAAGTTCGGCACAGCTTGAAAGGCCTACCAGATCCATGATAGCGTGGGCGCGCTCCATGCGCTCTTTGTACGGAACATTCTTGACCTGCATGCCGTAGGCGACGTTGTCTTTGACAGTGCGCCAAGGCAGGCAGGTGGGCTCTTGAAAAACGTAGGAAATGTTGTGCTTGCGCGGATTGGCTTCTTCACCATCAATAAGAATGGCTCCATCCGTTGTGGGCATAAGCTTTGAAAGAGTATTGAGAAAAGTTGTTTTTCCGCAACCTGTAGGGCCGACAATAGCGACAAGTTCTCCTTTTCCGATGGTGAAATTGATTTTGTCCAATACCGTGAGATCGCCAAATCGCTTGGTCAGGTCTCGAACTTGGATTTTGGGAGGTGGTTGAGAAAGCACAGGATTCCTCCAGAACTGTTAAGATGTAAGCATCTTGGAATGGGAGCTATTTTTTCACTATTTTGAGGCCATTGCACAATGGCCTCTGGCAACTGCACAGCAGGTGCCCGCAAGCGAGTAGCGCAGCGTGCCTTTATTTCAAAGCATCTTCTGCTTTGAAATCATTCAATAACATTATGTCTTCTCTTGGCATCTGGTTCTTAAGGGCCTTCGAAGGACTTTTTAAGGGACGCTTAAACAGAGTTCGGTTTATTGTGCAACGAACTCTATTTTAGGGGACGCTGACAATTTCGGATAATCAAACAAGAGCTGGAATTATTTTGCCACACAACTGCGAACGCCGGAGTGTTTATCCACATTTTTATCAGACAAATCATTGGAATGAGCAAAGCGAACAGAGGCTATTTTGTTTTGAGTGAAAAACTCTATGCCGTCCTTACCCTGCACCTTGTTGGTGCCAAGGTGAGAATCTTTAATACCGCCAAAGGGCATGTAAGGATGCGGAGCCGGTACTCCGATGTTTACACCCACCATTCCCACGTTGGCTTCGGATATGAAGCGCTCGGCGTAGTAAAGGCTTTGTGTGAAAATGCAAGCGCCGTTGCCGAAGTTCTGGGCGCGGATGAGATCAAGGGCATGTTCCAAATCGGTGATGCGTACTACAGAAACTACAGGGCCGAAGACTTCTTCTTTGGCAATATCCATGCAGGGAGTAACGTTGGAAAAAATGGTGGGACCGATAAAGTAACCCTGAGCATTTTTTGCAGGTAGGGTAGGATTACGCCCATCAAGCTCCAGTCTTGCTTTGGTTTGGATTGCCTGCTCAATGTATTTTTCCACAGTTGCTTTGGCTTTTTCGGAAATTAGCGGGCCCATGTAGACTGATTCGTCAAGGGCATCGCCCACCACAACACCTTTTGCGGCTTCCACAAGTTTTTCTACAACTGTGTCGTAGATGGAGTCATGCACAGCCACAACGGAACCGGCAAGGCAGCGTTGGCCAGCGGAGCCAAAGCAGGAATTGATAAAGTTGGGAATGAGCACGTCCATCTGAACGTCTTCCATTACCACCAAGTAGTTTTTTGCCCCACCGAGGAGCATAGAGCGTTTGCCGTGACGGCCGCAGGCTTCAGCCATGGCCTTTGCCGTAGGGGTTGAGCCTACAAGGCAGACCCCGGAAATGCGTGGATCTTTGTACCATGCCCCGGGAATGTTTCTGTTTCCGTGAACAATGTTAACAACGCCCTTTGGCAAGCCAATTTCGTGAAAAATTTCACTCATGAGCTGCATAAAATAGGGAGACTGGGTAGATGGCTTATACACAAAGGTATTACCTACGCCGATGGCAAAGGGGATAAACCACCCGAATACAAGAGCGGGAAAGTTGAAGGGTGCAACACCGCCGAATACGCCAAGGGGCTCTTTGATAACCCGACCTACGATATTGCTGGCTATGTGATCTAGTGTTTCACCCTGAATAAGGGCTGGAATAGTGCAGGCCATTTCAAGAATTTGAATAACACGCTGTACTTCGCCCCGCGCTTCGCTGATGTGCTTGGCCTGATCAAGGGCTATAGAATATGCTAAACGGTCTTGATGCTTCTGCATGGCGCTGTGCATAGAAAAAATATACGACATGCGCTTATCTAGCGCGAGTCTGCGCCAAGCAGGATAAGCTGCATGGGCAGAGGCAGTGGCAGCTTCTACTTCATCTGCCGTAGACATGGGAACAGTCCCTAGTTGCTTACCAGTGGAAGGATTGTAGAGAGGAACTGTGAGACCTGTACTAACACTCCATTCGCCATTTATATAATTTTTTATAAGAATCTGCGCTTCCATGAAAACCTCACAATAAATTATTGGGGTTACAAGGTGTGTATATTCTTTGTGTATAAAAGTTTAATTTTTAGATTAAAATATTTGTTATTAAGTATCAAAAATACGATTGTAATGCGGGACAAAGTAAAACAGCGCACTCAAATTGGATTGAGTGCGCTGCTGTCAACTATTTAAAGTTTTTTACGTCCAGATGTGCGTATTTCGGCAAATGGCGTGTTGGTAGGGCCAAAGCATCGCGGCGGAAGGGTGGCGCGAGGTGCCAACCGTCCGTCATGATTTCAATAACAGCGGGACGGCGATTTTTCTTCGCGGCTTCAAGCGCTTCGGCAAGGTCTTTCTGGTTATTGACGCAGTAGCCGTCAGCACCCATTGCTTCACCAATTTTCGCATACGACTTGGACCAGATGTCTGCACCAACAAAACGATTATTGTAGAAGTCAATCTGGTTCTTTTTCTCGGCGCACCATGCACCGTTGTTGTAAACGGTGGCAATGACGGGCAGATTGTACTGGCAGGCTGTAGGAACTTCAAACAGGCTCATGCCCCAAGCGCCGTCGCCGACAATGGCAACAACGGGATCTTCTGGGCAGGCGAGCTGTGCACCAAGGGCGGCCTGATAGGCAAAACCTGTGTTGCCAAAGGTTAGGGTGGCAATGTGGCGCTTGGCTTGGTTAAAGCGTAGATAGCTATTGGCTGTGGAGGAAGTGTTGCCGATGTCTGTTGTTGCAATGGCGTTAGACTCGGTTACGAATTTACCAACAACCTCCAAAGCCTTACGAGGGTGCATGCGGCCTTCTTGTGTGGGTTCGTCCGCAATGGCGGCGATTTCCTTATACCAGTCTGCCAGTTCGTTCTTAACCATGTTATAGGTCGGAGTAAGATCTTTTTTAGCTGGAACAGCAGCGCGTAGGCGGGCGAAGAGCTCTACGGAAGCGTCTTTGGCGTCGGCGCACAGGCCTACAGCTACTGGGTGAGTTTTGGCAATGTGGCGCGGGTTGATGTCGATTTGAACAATTTTTGCGCTCTTGGGGAAGTAGTTGATGTCGTACTGGGGTAGAGTGCCGAAGTAGGAAAGGCGGGTACCCACAGCAAGAATGACATCGGCCTTTTGCAAAATACGCATGGCGGCTTTGGAACCCATGTAGCCAATAGGGCCTGTCCACAGGGGATGCTCATAGGGGAAGGCATCGTTGTGCAGGTATGTGGTGGCAACGGGTGCGCCGAGGTGCTCTGCCATAGCCTTGATAGTTTCCATGCAACCGGAATCAACAACACCACGACCGGATACAATGACGGGATTCTTGGCGCTTTTGAGAACTTCCACAGCAGCAGCAAAGTGCTCAGGGTTGCCGATGCCTCCAGGGGCCACGCGGTACTGGGAAGGATGCAAAATTTCTTCATCCAGTTCGCCGTAGAAATAGTCGCGGGGGATGTCAACAAGCACAGGGCCGCGCTCAGCATAGGCTATGCGGAATGCTGTGCGAAGAATATCAGCCGCGCGCTTGGGGTGTGGTACACGCAGGGAGGCTTTGGTGATAGGCTTAAACAGGTTCCAGGTGTCGCATTCTTGAAAACCGTCCCAGCCGACAGAAATAGTGCCGGCGCTGGGAGAGAGAACAACCATAGGTGTGTGGGCCATATTGGCTGTAGCAACGGCGGTAACATAGTTGGTGATGCCAGGGCCGTTTTGACCAATAACAACGCCAGCGCGGCCTGTAATACGGCTGTACGCATCTTCCATGTGTCCGGCGGTTTGCTCGTGGCGTACGGAGATGAAGTCAATCCCGGCGGCAGGGAACAGATCGAGCAAATCCATGAATGCGGAACCAAGAATGCCGCTCACATGGTTTACACCTTCTTGTACAAGCACTTCCGCCATTGCTTCACTTGGGGTCATTTTGGGCATGGGAGTTCTCCAAAAGGTCTGAATTTTACGTTCGCATGGCGCTTTGCTTTCCACTTTGAGAAAGCCTTTGTTTAGTTCCTGCAGAGTTCTACTTTTTCTAGTGAGAGAGGAAACGCAGGATAAAAAGCGCAGCATAGTTGTTCAATCAGTTGCACAAAGTATGCCTTTGTGCTTAAAATCACGAATATCCGCAGGTTGACTATATTTTTTTCTATCTAAACTGTAAAAACAATGCAATACTAACTCACTAGCGTGTGTACGTGGCATTTTTATTAATGCAAATATGACTCGAATCTTTAAATTTGACTTTTGCCGTGTGGAGAAATGCGATGAGCAGTTCCAGTGTTTTCACTTTATCGATTATTGACCTTTTTTCTTCGGGTGTTTTTTCTGGTCTTTGTACCGGAGATGAATGGAATATTATTAGCTGCAATGCTTCCTTGGCGGATTTTTTGAATAAAAACTCAGAAGAGCTTGTAGGAGAATCTTTTTTTACTACACTGTATCGTGTTGAGTACAGTCTTGTTGTAGATGCCATTAAAAACAGTAAACCTAATGAGATATTTATTTTTCAGGTGCGCCGACGTAGTTATGCGTTTATTTGGACGCCTGTGGAGTTGGAGGGGGGGCTCCCTCTTTCTGTCAGGAAAAATGGAAGAGGGGCAGAGGGGGTTGCTGTAGAGTCGTTGGCAATCTGGCAACCGGTGCGCTATTTTATGTTTCAGGAGATTTCGCAGGCCCTGGCACAGGAGGATAGTGAGCTATTATGGCGCGAGCTGAAAGTCATACTTGACTCAGTGCACGATGGTATTTGGGTGATTGATGCCGGAGGCATGACGGTACATGTGAATAAAGCCCTCAATCGCATAGCCGGAATTAAGGCTGAGGATGTTATTGGAAAGCATGTCTCTGTGCCTATGCAAGAGGGTAAGTTTACCTCTTGTGTGACGCTGCGGGCTCTGGAAGAGCAAAAGGGTGTTACTATGTTTGACGACTACGCTACAGGAAAGCGTTGTCTTAACACCAGTACACCCATTTTTGACGATGATGGTAACATATGGCGAGTTGTGGCTTCTATTCGTGACATGTCTGAGTTAGAATCGCTTCAGCTTAAATTGGAAGAAGCGGAACGTGAAGCGCGCCTTTATAAAGAAAAGTTGGAGCGAATAGGGCATTCTTACATGGGATTCGTTGGTGCCAGCTCTGTGATGCATAAGTGCTTGCGTGAGTTGGAAAAGGCTGCAAAAGCTCCTTCGCCTGTGCTTATTCAGGGAGAAACAGGAACAGGTAAAACCCTTGCTGCTTCACTCATACATCAGAAGAGTTTGCGGGCTGCAGGGCCTTTTATCAGCGTTAATTGTGCAGCTATTCCCGCTTCCCTCCTTGAGTCCGAGCTTTTTGGGTATACCAAGGGGGCCTTTACCGGAGCTTCGAGCGATGGTAGGAAAGGTTTTTTTGAGATGGCGGACAAGGGCACATTGTTCCTGGATGAAATTGGCGAGCTTCCTTTGCACATGCAGTCAAAACTACTGCATGTGCTGGATAGCTATTCTTTTCACAGGGTGGGGGGAGGCAAAAGTGTCAAGGTAGATGTTCGTATTCTTGCGGCGACAAATCAGCCCGTGGAGCAGCTTGTCAAGGCTGGTGAGTTTCGTGCAGATCTCTACTATCGCTTGCGTGTGCTTAATCTTGTTATCCCTCCTTTGCGCGAACATGTGGAAGATATACCTTCGCTGGCCGCGCATTTTTTGGAAGAGGCTTGCAAACGCCTTGGAATTAATAAGTTTTTTGATTCTAAAGTGTTACATTGTTTTAGTGCACATGCATGGCCAGGGAATGTGCGGGAACTTCGTGCCACAGTTGAGTTTCTTGCTGCTATGACGGAAGGTAAAATCATAAAATTGCGCGATTTGCCAGTTCATATGAGGGCCAGCGAATTATTAACAGAAGAACAGAAAATTTCTTCAAATTGCTTGAAAACCGCTGTAAACAGCCTTGAAGCAAAAATGCTTCGCGAAGCTTTGGCCTACACAGGAAGTACCTATAAAGCCGCTAACTTGTTGGGTATAAGCCAGTCCACAGTGGTTCGCAAGGCCCACAAGCTGAAAATAGCCGTACCGGATGTTTAGAGCAGTTTGCTCTTGAAATAGCCTGAGAATAATAATGCCTCCGGCGGCCAAAGGGATTGAATCCCTTTGGAAACCTCATTTTGAGATCGTTGCATTGTGCAACGATCTCAAGAAAGAGGGGAGATGCTTGGGAGAAGGAAGAAGATTGGAAGTATCGAAGGAGGGAAGCTCAGGGGGTTGAATCCCTAAGTCTTCCCTCTTTTTTGTTTATTAAATATTTTAGCCAAGAACTGTTTTTATGGCCTCGTTCAGAGATTTCAGTATGATATCAATATCTTCTTTTGTAACAACATAGGCAGGAGCGAAGTTCATGATATTATTCTGGTTGGGGAAGCTACGGTTGGTACGGCCCACGAGAACGCCGTTGGCAGCCATTTCACTGCACATGGCAATGACTTTACCTTCTTCAAGGGGTGTCTTGGACTTTTTGTCTGCTACAAACTCGATACCAGCCAGTAAACCTTTGCCACGCACATCACCCACATTGGGGTGCTTAAGGGTTTCTTCTAACCCGTTTAGGAGGTATTCACCCATGCTGGTTACATTGGCAAGAAGATTTTCTTCCTCAATAATCTTGAGGTTTTCCAAGGCAGCAGCGGGGCCTGCGGCACAGCCACCAAAGGTGCTGATGTCACGGAAATAAGAAAGTTTACTTGAGGAATCTTGTAAGCTTGTAAAGACTTCTTCGGTGGTGACTGTGCAGGAAATAGGCATGTAGGCACTGGCAACGCCTTTTGCCATGGTGATAATGTCCGGAGTGATACCATAGTGGTGATAGCCAAACATGGTTCCAGTACGCCCCATGCCGCACACTACTTCATCCATGATCATCAATACGTTGTATTTTTTAAGAATAGCGGAAACTTCTTTGTAGTATTCCTTAACTGGAGGAATAACGCCGCCACCTGCTGTAATTGGCTCAAAAATAGCGGCGCCCACAGTCTCTGGCCCTTCCTTCAAAATGGCGTCTTCAACGGCTTTAGCACATTCGAGATTGCAGCCGGGATATGTTTTATTAAAAGCGCAGCGGTAGCAGCAGGCATGGGTAAATTCGGCAAAGCCGGGAACAAAGGGGCCGAAACATTCACGCCGCTCTGGCTGGCCGGTGGAGCTAAGAGCCGCAATAGTTGTGCCATGATAATCGCGGTAGCGGTAAAGGATTTTTTTCTTTTCCTTCGTGTCGCTATTGTAGGCGCGTAGCCGTACCATTTTGTAGGCTTTTTCATTGGCCTCAGAGCCGCTGTTGGAGATGTATACACGAGAAAGCCCGGGTAGATAGTCAATAAGTTTTTTAGAAAATTCAATGGAGGGCAGGTTGCCGCCGGATGCCGCGTAATAAGCCATTTTCTTCATCTGTGCGGCAACGGCGTCAGCAATCTGGTCGCGCCCGTAGCCAACATTGACGCACCATACGCCGCCTGAGGTGGCGTCAAGGTATTCTTTACCGTGGATGTCTTTAAGGCGCAGCCCCTTACCTTCTACAACAATCATGGGGGCTTTGCCTTGGTGCAGGGTTAAATGGTGCCATACGTTTTTGACATCTGCATCAACTAAATCAGTAACCTTTTTGTGCGACATGGTATTTCTCCCCTAGAAAGGATTAGAAATGAATAATTATACAACAGTCTTTACAACAAAACAGTAACTATTTTCAATGAGTGCCAATAATTTAAGCAGTGCTACTGTCTGGCTAGGTCTATTAGTTGCCCTACGCTTTCAGAGGCATCGCCCAAAAATAAAAGAACATTTTCCTTTGTGTACAGCGGGTTGTCCACTCCGGCGTAGCCTGGCTTGGTGTCGTAGTTACAAATAATAATATTCTTGGCAGCATTCGCCTTTAAAATGGGCATACCGTAAATGGGGGTATCTTCGGCAGTATTGGCAGCCGGGTTCACCACATCGTTGGCCCCGATAACAATGACAAGATCCGCAGAGGCAAACAGTGGGTTTGCGGTATCCATTTCCAGTAAGTGCTCGTAGTCAACGTTGGCTTCAGCCAGTAGAACATTCATGTGTCCGGGCATTCTGCCGGCCACCGGGTGAACTGCGTACTGTACGCTTGCGCCTTTGGCTTCCAGAGCGTCGGCAAGTTGTTTGACCTTGTATTGTGCCTGAGCTAAAGCCATACCGTACCCCGGTACAATAAGAACTGTCTTGGCGGTGGTGAGCAGCTTGGCAGCACTGGCTCCCTGTGAGGGAGCGGCACCTTGTGTGCTGGTAGTAGCGGTTCCCTTGGTGTAGTCTATGAGCAGGCTGACGGTGGTGGCGGCATCGCCTGTCATCATAAGTACACCAGGCTTGGTGTACAGGGGGTTGTCTACTCCAGCGTAACCGGGCTTGGTGTCATAGTTACAAATAATGATGTTTTTAGCGTCGTCTGCCTTTAAAATAGGCATGCCATAAATGGGGGTGTCCTCGGCGGTATTGGCTGCCGGGTTTACCACGTCGTTAGCTCCAATTATAATAACAAGATCCGTAGAGGCGAACAGTGGGTTTGCAGTATCCATTTCCAGCAAGCGCTCGTAGTCAACGTTGGCTTCAGCCAACAGGACGTTCATGTGTCCGGGCATTCTGCCGGCCACCGGGTGAACTGCATACTGTACGCTTGCGCCCTTGGCTTCCAGAGCGTCGGCGAGCTGTTTTACCTTGTATTGTGCCTGGGCCAGTGCCATGCCGTATCCTGGCACAATAAGAACTGTCTTGGCGGAGGTGAGCAGCTTGGCAGCACTGGCTCCCTGTGAGAGAGTAGCGGCAACTTCTTTAGGCGTTGCTGCGGTTCCTTTGGCGTGGTCTATCAGCAGGCTTACGGTGGTGGCGGCATCGCCTGTCATCATAATTACACCAAGTTTGGTGTACAGGGGGTTGTCTACTCCAGCGTAACCGGGCTTGGTGTCATAGTTACAAATAATGATGTTTTTAGCCTCGTCTGCCTTTAAAATAGGCATGCCGTAAATGGGAGTGTCCGCAGCGCTATTGGCAGCCGGGTTCACCACATCGTTGGCTCCAATGATGATAACAAGATCTGAGGAGGCAAAAAGTGGATTCGCAGTATCCATTTCCAGCAGATTTTCGTAGTCAACATTAGCTTCTGCCAGAAGGACATTCATGTGCCCGGGCATTCTGCCTGCCACTGGGTGAACGGCATACTGAACGTTTGCGCCTTTGGCTTCCAGGGTATCAGCAAGTTGCTTGACTTTGTATTGAGCTTGAGCCAGTGCCATGCCGTAACCTGGTACAATGATGACGTTTTTTGCTGTTGTAAGCAATTGGGCGATATCTGAGCAGGGGCTTTCCTTGCTGGCGGTCTGGGGGGCAGGAGTTTGCTGTGATGCAGGTTCGCAGACCTTGGCCTTGGCAGGAACGGAAGATTCTCCCACCAGAATAGAAAACAGTTTTCTGTTCATGGCGCGGCACATGATGCGTGTGAGCAGGAAGCCGGAGGAACCGATGATGCCGCCAATTGCCACTAGCAGAGGGTCTGCAATGGCAAACCCGGCAATGGCGGCTGAAACGCCCCCCATGGAGTTGAGGAGGGAAATGGTAATAGGCATGTCTGCACCGCCCACCCGGACGGTAAAAATGGCTCCAAACAGTGCGCCGGAGGCAAACATCAGGCAAACATTGAATGTAAAGAGAAAGTTTGGAGCAACTGTGCAGATAAAAAGTGAAAACGCCATAATTCCCAGCAGTATATTAATAATACGACTGTGGTTGGGGAGCCTTAGGGGTTTTTGCGGGAGTATTTGGTGTAATTTTCCGGCTGCAACGAAGGAACCGGCTATGGTCACCATGCCCATGATCAGGGCCAGTCCTGCACTGCTACGCTCAAAAACGCTTGCTGCGCCGGTATCAACAAGAACGAGCAAACCTACAATAGCCGCTGTACCGCCTCCTATCCCATGCAGAAAGGCCACCATCTGAGGCATCTGGATCATTTTGACCTTGTTAGACAAAGTGAGACCAAGGGCTACGCCCATGAAGATAGTTAGCCAAAGCGAAGCAGAGGCAAGGGAACTGTCCTTGTACATGGTTACAATAATAGCTAATCCCATGGCAGAGGCGCAAAAGAGGTTGCCGCGTACAGCAGTTTGTACCTTACTCATAAGGCTGAGGCCGTAGAGAATGGCAAAGACCAGAATACCGGCAATAAGATTGTAAGTGAGTGTATTCATTTCACGGCTGCTCGCTGTTTGAGAAGGGGTTTTAAAAGGGGGGGGACTCCCCCTTTGCTGATGGGCTTGGGGAGGGGAAGCCTCGTCTAAAAAAGTTGTCTGATTAACGCACTGTAATTCTTAAGATTTTACAATGCACGTTTTGAAAATTATTTTTCTATTCTCGTACGACTTGCTGGAATAAATGTGATAATGGCACGTTGCGCAGGCATTATTTTTGCGTTTATCGAGCACGTGTGAAGTGAAATTACTTTAGGTTAATATCCTCACATGCACGTTGAATCCGGTATAAAGAGAGTAGCCTGATGGATAGGAAATGCTATTTCTTTTTTCCTGCGACCATCGTTAGCATCTTGTGTGTGACATCAAAGCCTCCAAATACGTTGGTGATGGCAAGCACAACGCCGACAGCGGCCAAGAAGGTAAAAAGGGCGGAACCGGCAAAGTGCATTGCGGTTACAGCCCCAAGAATAATAACGCCGGAGAGGGCGTTCATGCCTGACATAAGCGGAGTATGGAGCAAGCTTGGCACATTGCTGATAATTCTGTACCCCAGCAGAGTGGATGCTATAAAAATTAAAATGAGCAGAAGAGGGTGCATACTATAATCCTTCATGTGAAGTGTTGCACTGTTGATAGGGCTAGATGTGTATATTCAATCTACGCAGACTGTTTGTGGAGACCCATTCCCAGTCAGAAGTGAAGGCATCTGAGTGGGAATGGGAACAGGTCAGGCGTGATCAATACTTTGGCAGGGTTTACAGGCCCATGGCTTCCCTTGCGCCAGCGTGAACAATCTTTTTATCAATGGTGGTCAGAGTGGAGGCAATAATGGGGTCTTCTCGGTTCAGCACTATTTTGCCACCTTCTGCCAAAAATGCTAGCAAGTTATAGATATTATTTGCAAACATCCATGTTGAGCTGGTGGGTAGCATGCCGGGTATGTTCTTGGTGCCGTCAATATTGACGCCGTGTTTTTCTACAACTTCACCGGCAACGGTCAATTCGCAGTTGCCACCTTGATCAATGGAGATATCCACGATGCAGGAGCCATTGGGCATGGATTCTACCATTTCCTTGGTAATCAAGATTGGAGCCAGCTTGCCGGGAATAAGTGCGGCAAGGATAAGGATGTCGGCCGTTGCTACCAGACTTTTCAGTTTTTCGCGTTCCTTGGCAAGCCATTCTTCGGACAGGCGCTGGGCGTAGCCGCCTTCGCCTATAGCTACTTCTGCAGGGATGCCTACATCAAAAGTTTTTGCTCCAACAGAAGTCGCTTGTTCGCAGGCGTCTGGGCGAATATCCACAGCCGTTACAGCTGCGCCAAGGCGCTTTGCGGTAGCGACAGCCTGTAAGCCAGCAACGCCGGTTCCAATAACAACAACATGGGCGGGCTTAATAACACCGACAGCTGTGCCAACCATGGGCAGAAATTTTGCCAGGCGATCTGCCGCCATGATCACGCTTTTGTATCCGGCAACGGTGCTCATGGAGGTTAGGGCATCCATGTTCTGTGCGCGGGAAATGCGGGGAATGCCGTCAAGGGTTAGGCTGATAACACCCGTGGCAGCCAGTTTTTTCATCATTTCGTGGTTGACGGGAGCGGCAGGGTGCAGGAAAGTGATGAGGTATTGTCCGTCACGAACCATTTCTGACTCGTGCTTTTTTACTTTCTCATTAAACTGTGGTTCTTTCACTTTCAGAATCACGTCTGCCTTGGCAAAAATGTTCAACACATCTGTAACAATTTCAGCGCCAGCAGCTTTGTATTCATTATCTTCAAAAAAAGAGCCTGCCCCGGCGTTTTGCTCTACTAGGACTTTGGCCCCTTCAGCCACCATTTTTTTCACAGTATCGGGAATAGCGGACACGCGCCGTTCGCCGTGCATGATTTCTTTTGGAATGCCGATGGTCATGCCTTGAAATTTCATTGTATTTTTTCTCCCTAGGGTTTTACCTATCCTGACTGAGTAAAGTAGTCGGAGGTACGCCCTGAATATGCATAAGTCATGCCTTTGTGCCTAAATTCACCAACGGCAAGAGTGATACAGTCTAGGAGCAATTTTTTTTGTAAAAAACAATGCAAATTTGACTTGAGTAGCGGGATGTATGGCGGAGTGCAATGCAAATGTGACTCAGAGGCGTTGCGTAGGCTGGGAGTTAGCGATTTTTTAGCCTGAATATTTTATGAGCGACCCTGGGGATAACCTTCAGGGCCGCTCATAAAATATTTGAGTTACTATGCTCCACAGGAGATGATATGATTATACGCTGTTTAGAACTTATCCATAAATAAGGATGTTCGCGGTCAATAGCTGCGTCAAATGCCTTTTTTGCTCTGGGTCGAGGACATAAGAGTCCACTCCCTCCGCAAAAAAACCATTTTCCTTGCTCTTGCCACACGCT
>JAVBJS010000046.1:0-12520 GCA_031546885.1 Desulfovibrio sp. | reverse complement strand
TTTTTCTGCCGCACGGAGATGCAGTTGGCCATTTCAGCAACCTGACGAACCACAGCAAGAAGTTCTGTTTTTCCAGCGCGTTCAAGAACTCCTTCGAGTTGCAGGTTATAGTCGAAGTGATCTTCAATAACATTTTTGTCGCGGTTTGTAATGAAAATAACGTCTTGTATGCTTGAACGAATAGCTTCTTCTACAACATACTGCACTGCCGGTTTGTTGTAGACGGGCAACATTTCTTTGGGAATATTCTTGGTGGCAGGAAGTGAGCGAGTTCCCCAACCGGCAACAGGAATAACAACCTTACGAACGTTCATATATCCCCCTTAGGAGTGAATAGTTGCAATGTCTTCGCAAAAATTATTACATAAAAAAACATATCAGCGCAAAGCTATTTTAGCGGTTTCTGCCAAATTTGTAGCAATACGTTTAACTTGATCTTCATTCTCACCTTCCACCATAACTCGTATCAGAGGCTCTGTACCAGAATACCGTAACAGAACACGGCCCCTTCCTGCCAGTTCTTTTTCTGCCTTTTCCACCGCAGCGGCGAGGTCAGTAACTTCTTCCAGGGGCTTTTTCGTTTTGACTGTAACATTTATAAGAGTTTGCGGAAAAAGACGCAACAGCCCCGCCAGCTCTGAAATAGGTTTCTTTTTTTCTCGCATAATGCGCAAAAGCTGGAGCGCAGCCAATAATCCATCACCAGTTGTGCCATATTCCATAAAGATGAGATGCCCAGACTGCTCACCGCCAAAGCTGGCCTTATGCTCGCGCATGGCTTCCACTACGTAGCGGTCACCAACATTGGTACGCAACAGTTTTCCGCCACGTTCCTGCATAAAGATTTCAAGGGCCATATTACTCATAACGGTTCCCACAAGGGTTTTATTGGGAAGCTTGTTCCTTTCGAGCAAATCAAGAGCGCAAATAGCCATAATCTGATCGCCATCCAAAGTATTACCGCGCTCATCCACCACGATCAACCGGTCTGCATCGCCGTCAAGGGCAAGCCCTATGTCCGCACGGGTTTCACGGACTTTTGCAGCCACAACGTGCGGGTGCAAAGAGCCGCACTGATAGTTAATATTCAAGCCATCCGGGTCGGTTCCTATCTCCACCACTTCCGCTCCAAGCTCTTTTAAAGCCATGGGAGCAACCTTGTAGTTAGCGCCGTGGGCACAGTCCAGAACAATGCGAAGCCCATCAAGGGTGAGCTGGGAGGGAAAACTGTTTTTTATGGAAACGATGTAGCGGCCCGGCGCATCATCTATTTTAAAGGCACGCCCTACTTTGTCTGGAGCGGGATAATCCCACTCCCAAGTTGGGTCAAGCACCATATCAGTAATGATGTCTTCCACTCTATCCTGAAGTTTAAAACCTTCTGCATCAAAAAACTTAATACCGTTATCTTGGTAGGCATTGTGGGAAGCGGAAATAACAATACCAAAATCCGCTCGCATATTACGGGTAAGAAAGGCAATGGCGGGGGTGGGCAACGGCCCAACTAAAAAAACATCCATGCCGGAGGCACATAACCCCGCTGCCAGAGCATTTTCGTAGATATAGCCGGAAAGGCGCGTATCCTTACCTATAACAACCCGGTGCCGACGATCTCCCGTGCGAAAATAGGTACCAGCGGCAAGACCGAGGCGCAGTGCCACGTCAGGAAGCATAGGATACGTATTTACTGTGCCGCGCATACCGTCTGTTCCAAAAAGTCTTTTACTCATAAATTATCTTTTCCTTTTAGGAGTAACAGTCTCCTGCTGCTCAACTGTTACCGTAATCTGTGCAGGCTCAACTTTAACAAGTCCTACCTCTGGCGGTACGTCCACCTGGACAGGAAGCGTATAGCTTCCAAGTTCCCTTTGCCGCACAATAACCCGCGCCTTGATTTCAGAACTTGCTGCAAGCTGCGGCACAAGGAATTCAGGAGCATCAAGAGTGATTGTCACCTTTCCCGGCCGAGCCCAGGTGAGACTATCTGCGGGCGATATCATCTGTATTTCCCGAATGATGCGAATAAGTTTACGCTTCTGACTTGCCCGAATGACAATACTGACATCAGCCGGGTTTGCAATAACTCCTTCCGGCAGGGTTAGTACCTTCTTGACGGTTTGCTCCTCCTCAAGCTGTTGCCCGGTAAAGGCAAGAGGCAGGCGCAGCGTGCGAATATCCGCAAGCACCCCGGCAGGGCCGCGCAAGCTTACCTCCTCAGGCTCAACAGTAAGGGAAACTACAAAACCTGGCGGAAGCGTTCCGGTAATTTCAGGCTTTACCGTCACTTTGCGCGTTTCTAAAGTATCTGCAACCACTTCAATGCGAGAAGGAGTGATGTCCACAACCTCAACTCCTCCATTAAAGGGAAGATCTTTTTCGGGAATGGGCAAGACGTTGCTGCCCTTGGCAAGCGTGGAAAGATCTATCGCCATGATGTAGTCCCTGTCCACCATAGAACGCAACTTGCCCACAGAGGCACGAATACGCACCCGCACCTCATTGACACGGTCTTCCCGGACTATGAGCCCGGCCGGTGTACCTTTGTATTCCAGGCGCACCTTTACCTGAGATTCTATCTTCTCACTGCCGGTTATACTGTACCACATCGCACCCGCCAGAATAAAAGCAATGAGAAATTCACGCCAGCGCAACTTCATATCTTTCTCTCCTCCATGCTAGAGGCAAGAACACGATAAAGCTTGTCGCCGTCAAGCGCATTGGTCAATTTGCCATTTACTGCAATGGCAACGGCCCCTCGTTCTTCTGAAACCACCACCACAACGGCGTCTGTTTCTTCCGTAATGCCAAGGGCAGCCCGGTGACGTGTGCCGTAATCCCGCTTGGCAACAGCTGTAGATAAAGGCAAAATACATCCGCCCGCCACCAGTTTACCCCTGCTGATAAGCGCAGCTCCATCATGAAGGGGGCTGTTGGGCCAAAAAACAGCTATCAATAACTCCTTGGAAATACGGGCATCTAACCGCACTCCCCGCTCGGTGGTATCCCCAAGGGGAACTTTACGCTCAATAACAATAAGGGCGCCAATTTTACGCGAAGCTAAATACAGTGCAGCTTCACACAAAATTCCCACCATAGGATCTTCCGTTTCTTTTCGAAAAAACGAGGGAAGCCACCAGTTCTGCGTTCCAAGAGACGTAAGCGCCTGCCGAATATCACGCTGAAATACAATAACAACCAATAAAAATAAGGATCTCAAAACATTTTCAAGCAACCAATTCAGCGTATTTAAGCCTAGCTGTCGCGAAACGAAATAAACAACAATGATGGTGATTATTCCATAAATTGCCGTAACGGCACGAGTCTGCTTTACCATAACAATGATGTTATAAAACAAAAGTGTTACAATAAAGAGATCTAGAAAATCGCGCCAACCAAGTCCTTTAATTACATTCAGCATAACTTCCATAGTCGACTTTCTCAAAGGAGAATTGGAACAACAGTGTAAACAAGTAAACCCAAACAAGACTACGTTTTAAAATATTCCGCCATTTGTAATGTTACCCTTGCCTTGGCTACGTTATGAACACGATGCAGCAATACTCCCTTCAACGCAAGAAGTGCCAGCATAGCCTGAGTTGCATCATCCCGTTCTTGTGCTGAGCCTTGAACAAATGCGCGTAAAAAGGACTTGCGGGAAATACCAAAATACAAGGGCCTGCCAAGAGCAAGGAGCTGAGGAATAGTCTCAACGATTTTTTGAGTATGCTCTAAAGTCTTACCAAAGCCAATACATGGATCGAGAACAATAGCACTTTCCGGCACACCTTTTTTCACAAGAAATTCCATAGTACGAGTGAAGTGCCCCAAAAGCGTTGCCACGACATCCTGATAAACAGGGTTTACCTGCATTTCAAGAGGCTTTGCCGGACTATGCCCAAGCACATACCCCGGCTTATACTGCGCAATAACTTCAGCCATTTCTTCATCAAAAAAAGTACCGGAAACATCGTTAATAATATCCGCACCCGCCACACAGGCTTCCCTGGCAGTTTGTGCGCGAAAGGTATCCACACTGATCAAAAACGGAGCGTTATCCCGGCAAGTTTCTACAGCGGAAACCCCAAGGGTAGCACACGGCAAACGACTGTTTCGCAACTGCACAGCTCCGGCAAGCACAGGAGCAAGACGCTGCCATTCCTCCTCGTGCCCAAGATCGCAAGCCCCCGGGCGCGTAGATTCTGCTCCAAGATCAACCATATCGGCACCGCTGTCAACGCAATGCCGCACCTGCTCAAGGGCGGCCTCCACAGTTGCATAGCGGCCCCCGTCCGAAAAAGAATCAGGTGTTATATTAATAATTCCCGCAATAGAAAAAGAGGCAAGCCAATGCTTGCCTCTTGCTGTTGTCCATAGCCTCTGTTGAAAATCCATACAAAGTTCCTACTGCACATCCTGATCATCTTTGGGCTGCGGCTTACTTACAGCCGAACCAAAGGGTGAACGGGCAGGAGCCGTAGAAGAAACTTCACCAGATACGGTTTCAGTCTTGGTTGAGCCATCGCTCTTCAATTCAGAAGCGACTTCACCCGTCGTAGCTGCAATACCGCTGGAACTCACACCACCCACGGCTTCAATGGAATCTACTCCAGCGGCAGATCCTATTGTGGGATCACTCAAGTTTTTGGCGCCGTCAGCCACACGCGATCCAACTTCCGTAGAAGAGGCAGAAGGAGTAGCCGACTTCGGCTGTAAAACCCGGCGCGCACTCGTGCCTTCATCCAGCGGAGGCAACGGCTCGTTCCGCATAAGCAAATCAAGATCGTGCCCTGTAATGGTTTCCCGCTCAAGCAACGCTTCTGCAACACGGTGCAGGCAGTCAATATTCTCCCGCAAAAGGCGCTCTGCCGTCCGCACTGCTGTGTCAATAATACGTTTTACTTCCGAATCCACAAGATTCGCCGTGGTTTCGCTATGCTCGCGGTTAGCAACCCATTCGCGCCCAACAAAAACTTCCTGACTTTGCTCACCAATGGCCATGGGGCCCACAGCCTCGCTCATGCCAAGCTGGCACACCATGGAGCGGGCAATTTTTGTGGCGCGTTTGATATCATCCGAAGCGCCTGTAGTGTATTTGTCAAAAACAATCAGCTCTGCTGCCCGACCACCATAAAAAATAACAATCTTGTTCTCAAGCTCAGTACGGCTACTGCTATACTTGTCCTCTTCCGGCAACTGCATAGTAATGCCAAGAGCCCGCCCACGCGGAATAATGGATACCTTGTGAATGGGATCCGTCTCTGGCAACAGATAACTCAATAAAGCATGTCCTGCCTCATGATACGCTGTCTTTTTCAGGTCTTCCGGCGACTGCACCATGGTGCGCCGTTCTTTACCCATAAGCAGTTTATCCTTGGCATTTTCAAAATCTGCCATGGCAAGAACATCTTTATTCTCTTTCGCCGCCATGAGGGCTGCTTCGTTCACAAGATTCTCAAGATCCGCACCGGAAAATCCTGGTGTTCCTTTAGCAAGAATATCAAGATCCACATCCGCCGCAAGGGGCGTGCGCTTACTGTGAACGGCAAGAATATGCTTGCGCCCGCGAATGTCCGGCGGTGGCACTACCACCTGTCTGTCAAAACGCCCGGGGCGCAGTAAGGCGGGATCTAAAACATCAGGCCGGTTCGTGGCAGCAATAAGGATGACCCCTTCATTAGCCTCAAAGCCATCCATTTCAACCAGTAACTGGTTCAGAGTCTGCTCCCGTTCATCATGCCCGCCGCCAAGACCGGCGCCGCGCTGACGCCCGACAGCATCAATTTCATCAATAAAAATAAGACAAGGAGCATTCTTTTTACCCTGAGCAAAAAGATCCCGCACGCGGGATGCGCCCACACCCACAAACATTTCCACAAAATCCGATCCGGAAATGGAGAAGAATTGTACCCCTGCCTCGCCCGCCACCGCACGCGCAAGCAAGGTTTTGCCAGTACCCGGAGGGCCTACCAGCAATACACCCTTGGGGATACGCCCGCCAAGACGTGTAAACTTTTTAGGGTTAGAAAGAAAATCAACAACCTCCGTCAATTCTTCCTTCGCCTCATCCACACCGGCCACATCATCAAAAGTGACCCGGGTCGCTTCCTGCGTTATAAGCCGAGCCCGCGAACGGCCAAAGGACATGGCCTTGCCCCCGCCCTGCATCTGACGCATAAAAAACACCCAGAACAGTATTATTAATACAACAGGCGCAACCGAACTCAACAGCACAGCATACCAGGGCGACTCTTCGGGCGCTCCCGCTTTAATAACAACATCACGCTGAGCCAGAAGGCGGCCCACCATCTCTGGATCGCTCGGCGCGTAACTTGTAAAAACTTTACCATCAGCAAGCTTGCCGGTAATTTTATTGCCCTGAACATACACTTCCTGCACACGGCGCTGCTCAACCTGCTGCACAAAAATAGAATAGGGCACTTCATCCGTTTTGGCCGGTTGCTGGTAAAACATGTTCACCATGACAAACATGAACAAAACAATCGTAGCCCACAAAAAAATATTACGCTGATTCAATGAATGTATCCTCCCACACCTGCATCACGAAGTGCCTCCGTGATACCCTGTGCATCTGTATAAAGGGCTGTAAAAGACCCTCATTCAAACTGTTTCACTGGAGTACGCCAAAATTACCGTGCCCCAAAAAAATAATTATATCAGTGCTTCCTTAAGAAATTTATCCAGTCTCAACATAAACGGTCTCAAACAGGTTGCAAGCATCGCAAGGCTATTGTAAGGTGCCCCCATAGCTATCAATGGAAGCGTTTCGTCACCGGTGTGGCGCCTGGTCTTCAAAACCAGTGGACGGCAGTGATGTCGTTTGTAGGTTCGACTCCTATACGCTTCCGCCATCCCACAAGCACCACTATCTTCTCAACCCCACGCGCTCTGGCAGCTTCTGCCATCTTCTCAACCCCACGCGCTCTGGCAGCTTCTGCCATTGCAAGCTTCGTTACCTTCTCCATCCTGCAAGCACCATCAGCTTCTGCCCTCAACTAGTGTCTAATTGTTAAAATTTCGAGCATAAAACTTCACTGTTTCCGAAAAATAACAAAAGTATAACATACTGATTTTTAATAGGCACGCCGACTCAGTCGGCGCAAAATCCTGTCGGATTTTGTAGTGCTTACTTTAGCAAGTAAGCACTAGGCACCATCCCAAAGCAGATTTCCAAAGAGGGCTTCTCCACAAAAATCAGCTCCTGTCAATGCTATCCTAATATCCGACAATTGTTGACATAACCTCAGGGCGGTGGAAATTAAATTCAACCCGACTATTTTTAGTCGCCCCACCCGGCATGCCTGCTGGCTGCAACGGCCTTGTATCTGCATAGGCAACACTCCGCAAAAAGCGAGGATCAATGCCCTTGGAAATAAAATACTGAACGGCTGCATTAGCTCGGCCTGCGGAGAGATCCCACTTTGAAAGACCCGGGCCATTGGCTTCTGTAGAATCCACATGCCCCCGCACAACAAGATAAACCTTATATTTATTCATCATTGCCACAACCTGATCAAGCACTCGTGTCCCTTCTGGTGTGAACTCCACAGTTCCCGGCTTAAACATAAGATCAGCCGTTATGTGCAGTAACACACCGACATTGTCAGAAGTAAGCCCGCTTGAAGGGGAAGGAACAGCGTCCGCCAGCAAAAATTGTTTAATGGCTTTTGCAATGGCCAGGTTGGACTGCTCCACTTCATTCAACTTCTCCGGCGGCATGACCAAAGAATCTACTTGATTGATAATAGGGTTATTAGTTATGGGTGAAACCGAATTGGAGTCATACTTTGCGTCAGCCTGAAACATACCGGCAAGGCCAGCTTTTGTTTCCTTAGGCGCCATATTCAAAATCCACATAAGAAGGAAGAATGCCATCATAGCCGTAACAAAGTCAGCATAAGCAACTTTCCATGATCCACCGCCCATGACGCCTCCTTTGGAATACAGATGAGAGCAAATATAGAATTTTAGAGCCCGCTTTGCAAGACTCCCTCGACTGCGTAGCAGATACCTGCAAAGCACACCCGAGCCGCTTGCAGCGACTTACGCAATTTAAGATACAATTAAAGAAGTCTTTACCCAGTACTTTCGAAGAGGATATGCACTCTAAGGCATAAAGACAAGGGGGCTGCAGTATATATATATATTTGCAGCCCCGCAAAAACAGATATCATCCACCCTTGAGCTTTTGTTCCATTTCCAGAAAGGTGGGACGAAATGATAAAGGAATAGCGCGACGCCCGTACTCCAGAGCCACAATGGGAGAGGACCCCCGCACAGCCGCCGCAACAGCTTCACGAATAGCCCGAAAATACAGATGCTGCTCTTCAGCTAGGGCCATAAGTTTAGCGGAAAAAGGCCCAATGATGCCGTAACACAGCAAAATACCCAAAAAGGTACCAACAAGTGCTGCACCGATGTGGTGGCCCAAAACTTCCGGCGGCTCTGTTATCATACCCATGGTAACAACAACGCCAAGCACCGCAGCCACAATCCCCATCCCCGGCATGGACTCTGCCATGTGACCAATACTATGCGCAGGAAGCATTTCTTCCTCATGCATGGTACTCATGTCAACACCCATCAGCTTATCCAATTCGCCGGCGTTACCTGTTGTCAGATATACCCGCAAGGTATCTCCAATAAAGAAACAGGCAGCCTTATCCTTTGCCATAAGCGGAAAGCGCTGAAAAAGCGGGCTTGAATCCGGCTGCTCGATGTCCTTTTCAATGCTAATAATGCCTTCACGCTGCATCTTGGCAAAAAGGCCGTACAAAAGGGCTAACATTTCCATGTAATGCGCCTTTGACGGGCCATTGCCAAAGGCGTGCCCCATAGCTTTCATGCACAATTTCAGGGTAAAGCTTGAGTTTGAAGCAACAAAGGCTCCAAAACCAGCTCCAAAAATAATTACCAGTTCCGCCGGCTGCATGAGCACATGGAAAGGCCCGTTCACCATAGCGAAACCACCCAGAACGGAACCAAATACTATCACAAGACCTATAAGAATAAACATTAGCCACCCTCTTGAGGCGCAAAAACGTACATCTACACGCCCTCTGTGCCAAAACAGCAAAAAAAATAATTAGACATGAGCTCGCAGTATTTCACTCGGCATTCTTTTATCAGTTTTTTTTCCACTTGGGAAGCCTAAGATTTTACATATTTTCTGATATTCTGAATAAATTCATATCACCATTGCCCTAATTTTTTCTTTAATACCCACTCGATCGAGCCCTAAACGCTCTCGTAAAATACTCACTCCACCATGCTCAATAAAGGTATCCGGCAAACCCATTCGCTCAACAGTAAGCTGTCCCAACAATTTTGCATCATTCAACCACTCAAGAACTGCTGAAGAAAAACCACCAGCAAGCGAACTTTCCTCTAACAGTAAAATTTTCTTAAAGGAAGTAGCTATTTCTCTCAGCTCTTCACAAGGTAACGGCTTCACCCAACGGGCATTCAAGACCGTCACAGCAATGCCCTCTTCCGCAAGCTCTCGGGCTGCGGCTAAAGCCGGCATAACCCGGCTGCCAATGGCAACAACGGCCACACCACCGGCCTGGCGTTGTAAAAATTCACCTTGCCCAATCTCCAGCGGTTCAAGACTTTCCGGCAGTGCCACTCCCACGCCACTTCCCCGTGGATACCGAATGGCAAAGGGCCCTGCCTGTGAAAGCGCCGTAACCAAACCGCGCTGTAATTCCGCTTCATCCTTGGGAGAAAAAATCGTCATGTGAGGAATATGCCTTAAAAAGGCAATATCAAAAGCACCCTGGTGAGTGGGGCCATCTTCCCCCACAAGGCCCGCTCGATCAAGACAAAAGGTAACAGGCAATTTCTGCAGGCAAACATCATGCACGATCTGGTCATAGGCACGCTGCATGAAGGTTGAATAAATCGCTACAAAAGGGCGTAATCCTTGTGTGGCAAGCCCTGCCGCAAAGGTAACGGCATGTTGCTCGCAAATGCCCACGTCAAAAAAGCGTTGAGGAAAACGCTCTGCAAAAGGTGCAAGTCCCGTACCTTCCGGCATAGCGGCTGTTATTGCCACAACCCTCGAATCTTTTTCCGCCAGCCGTATAAGAGCCTGCCCAAAGCTTTCCGTATAGGTGGGAACAGTGGTGCCACGCCCCATAAAGCTGCCGGTTTCTGGCTCAAAACGCCCAACGCCGTGAAAGTGCACAGGATTTTCTTCTGCCGGAGGATAACCCTTTCCTTTCCGAGTAAGCACGTGAATAAGCACAGGTTTTTCAAGAGTCGCCGCCAGACGAAACACCCGTTGCAATTCACCTATATTGTGCCCGTCAACAGCGCCAATGTAATTGAAGCGCATAGCTTCAAACAAAATGCCCGGCGTAAAAAAATTTTTAAAACTATGTTTACTGCGACGCGCTATTTCCACAAGATCGTCGCCAATGCCCGGAACATTTTGCAAAAGCCCTTCAATCTCACGCTTAACCCGGCGTACCCAACGCGACGAGAGGTTACGGCTCATAAACAGAGAAAGCGCACCCACATTTTTTGAAATGGACAGCTCATTGTCATTCAAAATGACAATGAACTTTCTCCCCTGAGCTCCGGCATGGTTGAGCCCCTCATAAGCGAGACCAGCCGTCATAGAACCATCACCAATAACAGACACGACATGGTGATTTTCACCCGCCAGATCCCGCGCCGCCGCCATGCCAAGGGCTGCTGAAATGGAGGTTGAGGAATGCCCTACTCCAAAATGATCGTAAGGGCTTTCATCCCGGCTGGGAAAACCACTCATACCATCCACCTGCCGTAAGGTATGAAAAACAGAATCCCTGCCCGTGAGTAATTTATAGGCATAGGCCTGGTGCCCCACATCCCATACGATTTTGTCCGTGCCCGGATCAAAAACAGAAAGCATGGCAAGGGTAAGCTCCACCACGCCAAGGGAAGGGGCTAAATGCCCGCCTGTACACGAAACAACATTCACTATGCGGGTGCGCAACTCCACAGCAAGCGCTTCAAGCTGCAAAAGAGAAAGGTGCGACACCATAAAAGGATGGGTAATATGTGACAAGATGGAGGCCGTACCCGGCAATTGCCGCCGGAAGGCAAGGGCTTCTCCAGAAACCACAGGCTCCTGCATATTTTCGCCACCAGCGGGACATGCAGTTCTTTGCATTCCCTCCCCGGAAGGGTCAAGATTAACGCTTCGCCATGCAGCTTCATCAAATGGTTTCACGCTACCGCCAAGATAATAAAATTGAGGAGTGCAGGAGAATGAATCTCCCGCAAGAAGGATAACCTCACATCACGACAAGCGCAATATAATGTATCCTGCCAGTCCGCGCAAGAGTTCCGCCTCCTCGCCCCCATATCCTTGAAGCTCAAGGGCAGCCTCGGTTGCTTTTTCACGGGCCAGCACCTTGCTTATCTCCAGTCCCATCAAGGCAGGGTAGGTCATTTTATTGTTCGCCGCATCACTGCCCACCGGCTTGCCTAGCGTTTCGCTATTTCCTATTTCGTCCAAAATATCATCCATAATCTGAAACGCAGCCCCAAACAATTCGCCATATCGACGCATTGCCCGCTGCTGCTCTGCATCCGCGCCTGCCAGTAACGCTCCCGCCAACCCTGAAGCGCGCAACAACGCACCCGTCTTCATGGCATGCATGGACGCAATGGCATCAATACCAATGCTCGGCTCTGCGGTATACTGCATGTCAAGCATCTGCCCGCCCACCATACCACGCGAACCCGCAGCATCCGCCACGCACACAAGCGCGGCCAATACCCTCTCAGGCAATATTCCTCTAATCATACCCATAAGATGAAAAGCATCTGTCAGCAGAGCATCCCCAGCCAATATCGCCGTCGCCTCGTCAAACTGCTTGTGGTTAGAGGGCTTACCCCGGCGCAAATCATCGTCATCCATCGCCGGCAAGTCGTCATGAATGAGAGAATAGGTGTGAATACATTCCAGCGCACCTGCAAAAGGCATGGCAAGCTCAGTGGAAAGCCCGTGCATGCGAGCACTGAGAAGACACAGTACCGGGCGGATACGCTTGCCGCCCGCCAAAAGGCTATACCGCATGGCTGCCCGTAATCGCTCTGGAATGCCGGGTGCGTCAAGGCATGTTTCCAGCCATCCTTCAACGGCAATCGCTTCGTGCGCAAGAATTTTCTTTACCTGCTCTGCGGAAAGGACGCCAAAGGGGCTCATATCCCCGCTCCTTCAGCTTCCACAGAAAAAGGCACCGCACCCTCGTCAGTACACAGCAGAATTTCAGCACGCGCATTTTCAAGCAGGCCCTTGCACGACTGCGCAAGCTTGCGTCCTTCCTTGTAAAGCGCCACATTTCGCTCAAGGGAAAGATCCGGTTGCTCCAATTCTTTAACAATATCCTGAAGGCGCTGCATTTGCGCTTCGAAACTTTGAGCATCTTTCTTGGCCATATTGTCTGTCCTTATAAAAACGCTGATTTAGTTGGTTGATTATTTCTTTCGGGGGAGGGGGAAAAAC
>JAVBJS010000126.1:0-5783 GCA_031546885.1 Desulfovibrio sp. | reverse complement strand
GATGATACTGCATATTTTTATGTGGGAACGTAGGCCGGGGCCAACATTATATTAAAAAAGCTCCCTTCACTCCAATGTGAAGGGAGCTTTTGTTTTAGCTGAAATAAATTTGTAAAGAAAAAGAGAGGTGGATCTCCGTGGCGCATCGTAAGTGGATCTCGGATGCTGTGCAGGAAGAGCAGAAACAATATAAGGAATACTTGGCGAAAGATCCGGAGAAAATGTAGCTGACGAGCGTTTTGAATTGTTGTATATTATGGTCGAAGTGCATCGGATTTTCTTGCTGAGTAGGAGGGAGGTCAGCCTCCTAGGGGTTGGAGCTAACAACAGGAGGAGTTCTTATGGCGAAGCAAATATTGGTAGTTGGTGGAGCCGGTTATGTGGGGGGACATGCTGCCTTGGCGCTGGAAATGGCAGGCTACGAAGTGCTGGTGTTGGATAATCTCTCGACGGGGCATGCGGAATTTTTGCGTTTTGGAAAGCATATCATTGGTGATTTAGCAGACCGGGCTACATTAGATGCCCTGTTTGCTGAAAATAATATTGCTGGAATAATGCACTTTGCGGCCTGCACCTATGTGGGTGAATCTGTTACTGATCCGGCGAAGTATTACCGTAATAATGTGGTAAATACTTTGAATCTTCTGGAGAGCGCTCAACGCCATGATGTAGGCGCAGTAATTTTTTCTTCCAGTTGCGCCACCTATGGTGTTCCGACGACGCCTCTCTTGCGAGAAGATCATCCCCAGTTCCCCATTTCACCGTATGGGCGCACAAAGCTGGCTGTTGAATGGATGCTTAGCGATTTTGCCGCAGCCTATGGGATGAGTTATAGTGCTTTGCGGTATTTTAATGCGGCTGGTGCTGCTCCTGCTTCTATGCAGGCTCCTATTGGAGAATGGCACGAGCCGGAGACGCACTTGATTCCCCTTGTCTTGCAGGCTGCTTTGGATCCCCAAAAGAAAATAAAAATTTTTGGAACTGATTATGAGACCAGGGATGGCACCTGCATTCGGGACTACATTCACGTATGTGATTTAGCTGATGCCCACATTCAGGCCCTGGAGCGACTCTTGGCCGGTGAGCCCAGTTGTGCGTTTAACCTTGGGAATGGGCAAGGGTATTCTGTTCGAGAAGTTATTGCGTGTGCTCGTGAAGTTTCTGGCTTGCCAATTCAGGTGCAGGAGGTGGGCAGGCGTCCTGGTGATCCACCTTGTTTGATAGGTGACGCGCAAAAGGCTATTTCGGAACTGGGGTGGCGCCCGCAATATCATGAACTTTCCAGTATTGTGAGCACAGCTTGGGACTGGGAAAAAAAATTGCAGGGAATGCTCGTTAAAGCGCTTGGCTAGCCTTCGGATAACACCATTTTACTCTTTGCCAAGAAAAAGATGTTTTTTACGACAGGAGTATGCTTTTGTATATGGCTGAAATAAAAGATATCTTTGAGACCGGCAGGGGGTAAAAAAGTCTTTTTGACGACACTCTCTAGGGCTGCGTGGAAAGTAAATCACGGATAGCGCGGGCTGCCAGTATTGCTCCATGTCGGCGGGGTGCAAGCCATGTTTGAAAGGCTGTACGTGTGGCGCGTCGGGTAGTTTCTTTTTTGTTTTTCTCTACATGCGCAAGCAGGGTGGGCAGAAGAGATTCTGCGTCGGTAATATGCACTAAGCCTAGATCAAAGAGTTCTGTCCCTACCCAATGAAAGTTTTTCCAATGGGGGCCGATACATGGGGTCAGACCATGGGCGAGGGGCTCCAGAAAATTTTGCCCACCGAGGGGGGCAAGGCTGCCTCCCACAAAAACAGCATCCAGGCTGGAATACAAGGTGTGCAGTTCTCCAAATGTATCCCATATAAGCACGGGAGAGGTGCCTTTTTCGCCTTGAGAACGCTGTGTGAAGGGTATACCGGCCTGCGTTAACGTGTTGCTCCACGCATCTACTCTGTGCATATGGCGTGGGGCAATGACGAGTCTGGGTGTGTTTTCCGAAAGCGAATTTTGAGTTAATTGCTGAATGAGCGGCAGCAATAGCGCCTCTTCCTCTTGCCTCACTGAGGCAAAGCCAATAACAGGTTGCGCGGAATGATGTTCTTCAGAAATTTCTTTTGTACTTTCAAATTGCCGAGCGACCTCAGCAAATTTTATATTGGGCATGAGTTCAACAAGGGTTGTGGGAAAAAGGGCCGCAAAACGGGCCGCGTCAGCAGTTGAAATGGCAAGAATTTGTTTTGGGCTGTGTTTGAGCCAAAAGGAGCACAACCAGCGATATCCGGAAAAACTTTTCTCTGTCATGCGTCCGTTGAGGATAAGGACGGGAGTGGATGTCTTTTGAGCCGCAGCCAGAAGCCCCGGCCACAGCTCTGTTTCCAGTAAAACAACCAATGCAGGGGAAATTTGCCGTATGGCGCGAAGCATCAGGCGGGGAGAATCCAGGGGGAAATACTGAGGTACGATTTTAAGAGGTGCCTGTATATCTTGAGAAAGGGCTATGAGTTCATCAAGGCCTTGTCGAGTACAGCTTGTGCAGATCAGCGTCATAGGGGCCAGGTCAGGCATATTTTGCAAGGCAAGGACGAGACTGCGCACGAGCTTTGCCTCTCCCCCCGAAGCGGCCTGGAGCCAGATGCAAGACGAGCTGTCGGCACTGGAAAGATTTTTTTGGGCATTTGAGGTAGTGAGTTCTGCGCCAAGGAGATTCGTGGGTATTAGCGGGGAGAGTTGCGCTAAATCAGGCGTGGCCGGGAAAGGCGCAAAGGGCCACTCTGGCGGCACGAGGCGCTGTTCAAAGCCGTCTCGCAAACGCTTGTGCCGCCGCAGCATGGGTTGAGCCACTTTCCAGAGAAGATCGTATGCTATCAGGAACACAGTGAAACTCCTGTTAGAGCAAATTCACTCTGAAATAATCTAGATAGTGTCGTCAAGTGCAGATATTTTGCGGTAGGCATTAAGGTGGAGTATTCCTCGTATACCAAGGCGTATTGTTGAGCGGTCAAGTTACGCAGCCCCACCTGCAAAGGGGAACCCTCTTTGCAGGTGGGGCTTGAGGAAGCTGAGTTTTTTCCAAAACCATTACATCAATGCTTTCTTAACGCAGTAACATACCTACGCGATCCCAGCGAATATTGACAAAATCGGTGCTTGACCAATAAATGAGCCATGCTTTGCCGATGATGGTGTCTTTATCTACAAAGCCCCAGAAGCGGGAATCTTCAGAGAAGTCGCGGTTGTCTCCCATCACAAAAACCTTCCCTGCGGGCACTGTCCGGGGGGGCATGGTGTCACGCAGCGGCATTCCTATGTTGGCGTCCAAATGGGCAACGTATGCTTCTGCTACGGGCTTGCCGTTACGGTACAGTTGTTTTTGACGAACTTCCAAGATATCACCAGGAACGCCGACAACACGTTTAATATAGTCAATCTTTGGGTTGTTCGGGAAGGGGAACACCACGATATCGCCGCGCTCGGGTTCTCCTGTTGAAAAAATCTCCTGCAAGGCGAAGGGGAGGTGAATACCATAACTGAACTTGGTGACGAAAAGCCTGTCCCCAATTTGCAGTGTATTAAGCATGGAGCCGGAAGGAATAATAAAGGGCTGCACAACAAAGGTGCGAATAACAACGGCAATGAAGAGCGCAACCACCACAACTTTTATAAATTCGATAAAGGATTGCAGGGGTGTTTGGTAAAGGGTATCTGGCATTAATCGTCTCCAACTTGCAAGGCAGCCAGAAAGGCTTCCTGGGGTAGTTCAATATTGCCCATGCGCTTCATGCGTTTTTTACCCTCTTTTTGTTTTTCGAGGAGTTTGCGCTTGCGTGTAATGTCGCCGCCGTAACATTTGGCGGTCACATTTTTACCCATGGGTGCATTTCGTTCTCTGGCAATAACTTTACTGCCAATGGCAGCCTGAATGATCACCTCGAAAAGCTGACGGGGGATGGTGCGCTTTAATTTTAGCGCAACAGCCCTGCCGTGGTGATATGCTTTATCACGATGCACAATAATGGCAAGAGCGTCCACAGGGTCGCCATTGATGAGCATATCAAGTTTGACCAGATCCGCTTCGCGGTAATCTACAAACTCGTAGTCCATGGAGGCGTAGCCTTTTGTAGTGGATTTGAGGCGATCAAAAAAATCATATACAATTTCCGCAAAGGGAAGCTCATAGGTAATAATGACCCGGGTTGCCGTTAAAAAGCGCATGTCTTTTTGCGAGCCGCGCTTTTCTTCGCACAGCCGCAAAACGCTCCCAACATATTCGCTGGGCACATGAACTTCCATTCGTACAAAGGGCTCGTAAAAAGCCGTAATACGGCCAGCATCAGGGAGCTTTGCCGGGTTATCAATATTGGTCGTTTTTCCGTCAGAGGTATCAACCTTGTAAATGACGGAAGGCGCTGTGGCTATCAGCTCCACCTCAAATTCGCGTTCGAGGCGCTCCTGAATAATTTCCATGTGCAAAAGCCCCAAAAAGCCGCAACGGAATCCAAAACCCAAGGCTTGCGAAGTTTCAGGCTCAAAGGAAAAAGCAGCGTCATTGAGTTGCAGTTTTTCAAGGGCGTATTTGAGTGATTCATAGTCAGCACTGTCAGTTGGGTACAGGCCGCAATACACCATTGCCTTTACTTCCTTAAAACCAGGGACAGGGGTTTGGGCAGGGTTATCAGCGTGGGTGATGGTGTCGCCCACTCTGGCATCGCCCAAGGCCTTAATGTTGGCACAGAAAAAACCCACTTCCCCAGCAGAAAGAACGGGAATGTCCATCGGTTCTGGAGAGAAAGCCCCCAGCCGTAAAACGTCATATTCCACGCCTGTGGAAAAAAGCCGTACCTTTTCTCCCTTTTTTATGGTGCCGTCCATGATACGAAAAAGTACCACAACGCCTTGATATGCGTCGTACCAGGAATCAAAAATCAGGGCCTTTAAAGGCCCGGCGGGATCGCCTATGGGAGGGGGAAGTCGTGTGATAATGGCGTCAATGACGGTATCTACACCAAAGCCCGTTTTGGCGCTCACTAAAAGGGAATCCTTGCAGTCAAGGCCGATGCCTTCTTCAATTTCTTTTTTGACGCGTTCCGGGTCGGCGCTAGGCAGGTCTGCCTTATTCAAAATGGGAATTATTTCGTGATTGTGGTCTAGAGCGAGGTAGACGTTGGCAAGGGTTTGCGCTTCAACGCCCTGAGAGGCGTCTACAACCAGCAAGGCCCCATCGCAAGCGGCGAGGGAGCGGGAAACTTCATAGTTGAAGTCCACATGGCCTGGGGTGTCAATAAGATTTAAAATATAGGATTTGCCGTCTTTTGCTGTGTAGGGAATGCGTACTGTTTGAGCTTTGATGGTGATGCCGCGCTCGCGTTCAAGATCCATACGGTCAAGGTATTGGTCGCGGCGATCTCGATCGCTCACCAGGCCAGTTATTTCAAGGATGCGATCCGCCAAGGTGGATTTTCCATGGTCAATATGGGCGATGATGCTGAAATTTCGAATATGTTCTTGCCGAAAACTCATGTATATAAACCCCTTTGGCAATCCAACCACGCTGGTGCAGGTTGCATGCGGGTTATTTGCAGATAAGCGCGTAAGGATACGCAAAATTTTCAGGAAAGTCCACCTTCTGGTTATAGGGCAGGGCGAGCGCATCTAATACCAAGTTGCAATCAAAAAGGATTTAATGTATAACAAGCCCCAGCCAAGGAGCTTATTATGCGCCCATCAACTCCGATTCCTGAGCACCGTAAAGCGGAGCTGGCAGATTTCAGAAAAAAGAAATGGCCAGGCTT
>JAVBJS010000025.1:0-11431 GCA_031546885.1 Desulfovibrio sp. | reverse complement strand
CTGCTTGTCGGTTGGGCGGTCTTTTTCTCACAACCCCCTAACTCCACACCCCCCCCCCCCCCCCCCCCCCCCCCCATCTCTTCTATCTTTCCCCTATTTCGCCCCCAGCTCTACGCGAGCGAAAAGCGGTGCTCCCTCTGACGATTCTCTTACGCGCCCGCTGGGAGCTATTGAAATACGGCTTGCGAGGGAAGGTTCCTGGCGTACCACTTCTTTTATGATGGCTTCAGCACGTTTTTTTGCAAGTTCTTCCAGGGCGGCCGATGTTGTGGGTGTGGCCTTGGCAATGGCCTGCTCCATGGCGGCAACGGGCAGCCTTTTAGTTATGCCAAGAGTGCTTGGCTTGTCAAAAGGTTGATCCGCATAAAACTCGAAAAGAAGGCGCTCGTATTCTTTTGCATCTACATCTGGCCCGACAGAGAGATCAGACTCGTGAGTGAGGGATTTTTCTTTATCAGAAAGGGATTCCCATTTAATCTTTTTTATGCCGGCGTGAATAACAGCCTGTGCTATTTGATCTTTTTCTCGTTCATCCGCCATGCCTTGAAATTCAACGGAAATGTTATCCCTTTTTTTGAGGAGATCAATGAGGCCTTTGATGGAAGCCTCTGCCGGAGGGGTAATGCTTACATCACCGGCGGCAAAGGGAATATAGTCGAAGTTTGTTTCACCGCTTCCACCCACAAGAGAGCCAAGAAGGCTGAAGGGCGATGAAACTATCTTAAAGAGAATATTGCCAAAGGCCTTCATGGCAATTCCCCCTGTGCGTAATTCCGGGTCGTCGAGACGTCCGGCAATGGGAAGGGAGAGGGAGATAACATTATCGCTATCTGCCAGAATGGATAATCCAAGTTTAATAGGGAGGTTGGGCGCATCAGGGCGCTCTATTTTATTGCCCAAGGTAAAGTTGGTAAGGCGAATTTCGTTGCGGGATCGGATTGTTTCACCGTTTGTCTTTACGGCAGTATTCAGAGAGAGCGTACCCTTTTCAATGGGATATGCAATAAACTTTTCTGCATAGGAGGAAAAGGAAGTGAGATCCATATTCTTCAAGGAAAGCGAGCCTGAACCTTGTAAGGGCGTGAACAGTGGGTTGATTTTGGCATCCACAGAGAGCGGAGCGCCTTCCAGGAGACCTGAAAGCTTGGCTATGGCAATGCTGCCGGGAGCTGAGGAAAGGCCGGTGACACCAAGGGAAAGGTTGCTTAACTGTACCCCCACGCGCTTTGACAGCATCTCGTCCCGAAAGCGCACAGAGCCCTTTTGGATGTTGAATTTTTCAAGGGTAAAGCGGGCAATATTTTGCAATATAAGGGTTTTTGCTATTTTTGCTCCGTCCTTATCGTTGGCTTGATCGTTTGAAACACCTTGCGCTGCCTGTGCTCCCTTGTGCCCAGACTGAGCGGACTGAGCGGATTTTTCTTGCTCCCGCACAGCCTTTTCCAGGGCAGATGGCCCTTGCGCCAAAGTTTTGTGTTTAATCTCACGGGTCTGCTCGCCGGAAGTGTCAAGAGCGCGGCTGATGCTGTTCATTCCGTCTGTAAAACGGGTAAAATCCAGCCTGGGTGTATCCAGCGTAATGGAAGCGATGTCGTAGGTGGTAGCCGCTGTGTTGGCGGATAATCCTGTCAGGTGTAATTGTTTGAATCCAAAGATCTCCTGCTGTTGGGCTTTCAGCAAGAGGTTGACCACCCCGATCTGCCCTGTAACTGCAACCCCAAGTGCCGGTGCTGCGGATTCAGCGGGTACTTGCACCACTTCAGTAGCCTGAGGATCTCGCCGATGATTGGCACGGGCCTCGGCAGTATTGGCAAGACTGATGGGGGACGCTATTTGCATTGTGAGATCACAGGAAAATTCTCCGTCGGCTATATCCAAAGCGATAAAAGGACGGATAAGCGCAGTAAGGGATTGTAAGGGGAACTTATTGATAACTGGCGTAAGGCGCAGGTTTACAGGCTCCACTGTTCCTGCCCCGGCGACACGGAATACACCTGTTTTATTTATCTTACCCGCAAGTGTAAATTGGAGCGGGTCGGTCATGCGGGAGGATGCGCCTGTTACGTTAAGCTCAAGGTCGGAAAAAGTGAAAGGCGTCTTGCCTGTAAGCTCGAGAGTTCCTTGCGTAATGCGCAGTGCAGGTACAGTCACGAGCAGGGGGCCAGCTTCTTTCTTAGGAGCTGTCGCTTCCTTTGCGACAAGTTCCTCTCTGGTTTCTTCCGTTTCCTTTTTACCTTTCGCTGGAGGCTCTGTGGGCGAGGCCGTTGGGGAGGCTTGAGCTGGCGCAGAAGAAGTATTTTGAGCCGAAGTCGCAGCAGAAAGGGGCATTGGTGAAGGTGCAGCTACGGCTGGCGTTGTTGCTTTTTTTGTTCCTTTGGGTGCTTCACCTTTTTTCTTGCTTTGGGGTTTTGAGGCGACTTTGCCGGGTTTGGGTGCCTGTTTTGGGGTAACAGTTGCCTTGTCGGATGGTTTTTGCTTTTTGCCGGTTACCCCGCCCGTACCGGGCGTTGCCGCTTCTGTGGGCAGAGGCATGCGAAGAATCGGCTCCTGTAGGGCCAAGGTGCCAAGGGAAAGCGTATTTGTTCCTGTATCCAATTGCAATCCGGCAAGGGAAATTTTGCGAGCGCGAACCTGCACTCCGTCAACGTCAACATCGAGGTCGCCCAGCCGTAAGTCACCCTTTTCAAAGATAATCTTGGTGGAGCCGGATTTTTGCTGAATTACAATGTGGCAATCTGCTTCAAATTTCCCTTTTTGCAATGAAACACCAGCCACCTCGGCATAGGGAGCAAGAGCTTGCAGCGGGATTGCATCGGAAAAAATACCTATCTGTATGACAAAGGGATTAAGGGTAAATTCGCCGCGAAGTGCAAGGTTGCCTCCAGGTAAGGACGGACGCTTGTGTGCCGAGGGAGGGGTAGGTGGTGCGAGTTGTTTTGCAATAATGCTCGCTTGAGCAAATGCTGTGAGCGTGGCGCCGGTTACTTCTGCTGGCAGAATAACAGGCTGTTCCGTAGCGTTAGTTGACAGAACAGCCGTTGCATTGATCTGCGGCATTGCTGTAGCGTTGCTGGCAAGAATAGCCGTTGCATTAGCCTGCGGCATTGCTGTGGCATTGCTGGCAAGAATAGCCGTTGCATTGGCCTGCGGCATTGCTGTGGCATTGCTGGCAAGAACAGCCGTTGCATTGGTCTGTGGCATTGCTGTAGCATTGCTGGAAGATTTCTCTGTACTCTCGGAAAGTGTTTTTTTTGCGCGTTGTTGACGTAGTTTGGCTTGTGTGAGGAAGAAGAGGTCGTTAAACGCAGGGGCAGCGACGGATTTTTCACCCAGCGTTATGATGAAATCTCCTTGTGCTTGCCCTTCCCCTTCTGCTCCAATATCGCGAACTTCAATTTCAATGGGGCTGAATTCCTGTGAAAAGCCTCCAGGAATAGCTGCGTCAGTCCATAAAACCCGTCCGTTATGCAGCGAAAATTTATGTAGGACAATGTGAAACGGTGTCGCTTCTGCTGTATTGGGTATTTCTGCTGCATCGGGTGCTTGTTGGGAACGGAATTGCCCTTCTGATGGAAGCGTCTCACCTGCTATGCCTGTTGCCATTGTGGCATTGGTTTGAGGAATAGGCGTCGTGGAGTTGGCCTGAAAGGTAATTGTTGTGGCATTGGCTTGCCTTAAGGTTGTTGCATTTGTGGCAGCCTGCCCTTGCATTGGCAGCGTAAGATGAAAAGCCTGGGCTGTGGCGTTGTTGGTTCTAAGGCTGTGGGCTGCTATCGTATCTGTCTGGGGAATGGCTGTCGTGGTGCTGTTGTGTGCGGCCCTGAGTTGGAGGGTTAGGTTGGCTTGGGTTGCTGCTAGTACTGCACTGGAGGTAAGCTGGTGTACTGCTGCTGTTGCGTTGACTTGGCGCGCTGTTAGAACATTTTCTTGAGAGTTTGCACGGATGTGGGTGTTATTTTTTTGCGTTTGGTAAGATTCTATTGCCTTTGGGGAAAAGTAGCGTTGCCAATTGATAGCGCCATTTTTTTCACGCGCAATGGCAACAGTGAGGTTTTCCAAAACACCATCGGTTATGGAAAGTTGATTTTGCCCCAGAAGGAGACGGTCGAGGTCAAGCATGCCATAATCCAAAGAAAGAACGGTGCCTTCATTGGGGGCGGAAAAACTTACGTCAGAGAGGTAGAGCGTACCCGCGAGGCCGAGGCTCACAGATTTTT
Organism: Desulfovibrio sp.; assembly: GCA_031546885.1. Taxonomy (GTDB): domain Bacteria; phylum Desulfobacterota; class Desulfovibrionia; order Desulfovibrionales; family Desulfovibrionaceae; genus Frigididesulfovibrio. Next base: position 7,214 of record JAVBJS010000025.1, on the reverse strand, counting down.
TGCGTATTTCGACATGAAGAACTATTTCGGCTGTGAGTTCGCCTTTATCTAAGGAAAGGGTGGTATGAGGGGCGAGGTAGGTTTTGAAGTGCTCAAGGGGAACTTGCCCCAGACGCAACCGGAATTCTGTTTGGTTGTTATCGGCAAAGGGGGTTGTTTTACCGTCAAGAATGGCTGGTTTGCCGTTGATAACGGCGGTAAGGGTCGGGCGTATTTCGCGGTTTTTGTCGTCGTCGAGGGTTGAGGTAAAGGGTACGGTAACGGAAAGTTCCTGTATAGTGTGCGTCGTTGTGTGGGTATCGTCGTGTAGAGTAAGGTTGCCCTGTACTATTTCCAGGTTGTTAACTATGAAGGGGAACATAGCCCCTGGGGTATGCGAGTCTTCAGCAGTCTGAGCGGAAGCGGTGGTATCCCCCGCAGGGGATGGAGTGGAGCTGGAGGTGTTTGTGGGCGGCAACAAGAGATCCAGCGAGGTTTTTCCATCCGCATACAGAGTCAGATCCAGGGTTGGCTTGACGATGGTGAGAAGCTCAAGGGTGGGGGTGAGGCGCAGAAGGGGAGCTATTTGAGGAAGTATATCAATACGTTCAAAGCTGAAAAATATTTTTTCACTTTGAGGGTAGAAGATGTTGAGCCCCTCAATGGAAAGGTTGAAGGTGAAGGGGTTAAAGCGAATCTGTTTCAGGGTGCAGTGGGACTGAAGGGCCTTGGAGAGTTCTTTTTCTGCAAGGCCGCGTCCAATATATGGGATGGCCAGCCCGAAGAGCAGGCAGTAGACAAGATAGCCCCCGCAAAGCCAAAACAGCCAATTCCGAGGGCGACCCGTAGCAGTTATGAAAGGGCGCAGCAGCTTTTGCGGCAATGCATATACTCCGTTGTGAAGACAAGGAGGGAGGGGGGCCTGGGGCACAGGCTTTGTGGAGGGAAGCGCAAGGGATTCAATCCTTTGGGGCTCCCTCCACCAGTTCTTTCATCCAAATTTATCCAAATCCAGCCTAATGCCAGCCTCCGCCAAGAGCTTTATACAAGGTAAGGGCGTTGGCTTCGCGGAGAAGCTTTGTTGTGATGAGTCCGCTTTCGGCATTATACAGGGAGCGTTGCGCATCCAGCACGTTCAGGTAGCTGTCCACGCCGACATCATACCGGGCGGAAGCGAGATCGTACGTTTTCCGTGTGGCCTTTACCAAGGAAGTTTGAGCGGCAATCTGCTCTCCTATGTTGGAACGCTGCACCAGGGCATCACCCACTTCGCGAAAGCCTGTCTGAATGGCTTTTTCGTAGCGAGCAACAGCAATGCCTTTTTCTGCTTCTGACATATCAAGGAAGGCAATGTTTCTGCCGGTATCAAAGAGTGGGATATTCACCTGCGGCAGGAAACTCCAGGTTCCCGCTCCACCGCTAAAGAGATTGTTGTAATCTGCACTGATGGTTCCAAGATTTCCGGTAAGGCGGATGGAAGGGAAAAAGTTGGCACGGGCGGCGCCTATGTTGGCATTGGCGCTTTTAAGAATGTGCTCGGCAGCCTGAATGTCCGGGCGGCGCTCCAGCAGATCTGCCGGTAGACCAGCCGGAACATTACTCAGAGGAGCTACCTGAGAGAGGTGTGTTACCTTGGGCAGATCCGCCGGGATGGGGGCACCCAGCAACAGGGCAAGTGCATTTTCGTTCTTGCCTATTTGTGTTGCGTGGCGGGCAAGGTCGGTGCGGGCTTCTTCCATGATGGAGCGCGACTGGCTCACTTCCAGCTCAGATGCCACACCTGCGTTAAATTTGCGGCTGATCAGGTTCAACTCGCCCTTACGGTTTTGATAGGTTGCACGAGTAAGCTCATAAAATTCACGTTCGGAAACGAGCTGTAAATACATGGCAGCCACTTCTGCCACAAGGCTCAGGCGGGCAGTTTGCGCGTCATTCTCTACAGAATAGACCGTTTCAATGGCTTTGTCTGTGAGGCTGCGGATGCGGCCAAAAAGATCAAGCTCAAAAGAGCTGAAGCCAAGACCGGCGGAATACTGACGAGAAACACCTGCAATGCCTGTGGGCGAAAGGTCTGCCGGTAAACGCTGGCTATTGGAAGCGGCAGCGCCATCCACCGTGGGCAGAATATCTGCCCGTTGAATTTGGTATTGAGCGCGCGTTTTTTCAATGTTTAACATGGCTACGCGCAAATCACGGTTATTGATAAGGGCAATTTCAATGAGCCGTTGCATGTTTTTATCTTTAAAAAAGTCTTTCCACGGCATGTTGGGGGTATTGGTTGTGTCCCCACCCACCGCGTAGGTATTGGGTATGGGCGCATCAGGCCGCTGGTAGGTAGGGGCGAGGGTACAGGCTCCAAGGAGCGCAGGCATACAACACAGCGCCGCCATGAAAAAATATTTTAAAAAGAGTTGAAAACCGTCCTGAATCTTAGGCATGTATAGCTCCGTGATCATCTGCAACGGTAGCCGCAGTATTTTTATGGTGAACTTTTACTTTAAAGAAGCGGTTGACCACAACAAAAAAGAGTGGTGTATAATATATACCAAGGCCTGTTGCACTAAGCATACCCGCCATAACGCCGGTACCAATGGCGTTTTGGCTGCCGGAGCCCGCGCCTGTACTGGTAACAAGGGGCAACACACCAAGGATGAAGGCCAGCGAAGTCATAATAATGGGGCGCAGTCGTAACCGTACCGCATGTACCGTTGCCTCCACAATTTCCATGCCACCTTCTTGCAATTCTTTGGCAAATTCCACAATAAGAATGGCGTTTTTTGCCGAAAGTCCAATGATGGTCAGAAGACCCACCTGGAAATACACGTCATTGTTAAGACCCCGTAAGAAAGCACCGCCAAGGGAGCCAATGATGCCAAGGGGCACCACCAGCATAACGGCAAAGGGAATGGACCAGCTTTCATAGAGTGCGGCAAGGCACAGAAAGACTACCGTTAAGGATATGGCGTAGAGAGCGGGCGCTTGGGAGCCGGAGAGGCGTTCCTGGAATGAGAGCCCTGTCCAGGTGAAGTCAAAGCCGTCTGGTAGCTGCTTAGCCAGATCTTCCATAATATCCATGGCCTGACCGGAGCTTTTTCCCGGAATGGCTTCTCCAAGAACTTCTATGGAAGAAACCCCGTTAAATCGCTCAAGACGCGGCGAGCCAAAGGTATAATGGCCGGACAAAAAGGAGGAAAAAGGCACCATCTGCCCTCGAGTGTTGCGCAGATAATAGCGGTTCAAATCGCTTTCCTGCATACGAAAAGGGGTGTCTGCCTGGAGGTAAACTTTTTTGGTTCGGCCTTTATCCATGAAGTCGTTGACATACATGCCACCCCAGTATGAGGCAATGGCGGTGTTTATCTCAACAAGGGGAACGCTCAGTGCCCCTGCTTTTGCAAGGTCAACATCTATCTGATATTGTTCCACATCATCCAGGCCATTGGGGCGTACATTTCGCAAAAGTGGATTCGCACGGGCTGCACCTACCAATTGGTTACGTGCCTCCATCAAGGCTTCATGGCCTTTTCCGGCCCGGTCGATGAGTTCAAAGTCAAAGCCAGTGGCGTTGCCCAGTTCCATAACGGCCGGAGGGGCAAAGGCGAAAATCTGTCCTTCAGTAATGGAGTTGAAGTATGCTTGGGCACGAGCGGTAATGGCTTGTACGCGTAGGTGCGTGCCCTGGCGTTCTTCCCAATCCTTTAGGCGCACAAAGGCCATGGCGGTGTTTTGTCCATTTCCGCTGAAGCTGAAGCCAAGAACAGACATCATGCCTTCCACTGCTTCTTTTTCCGATTCCAAAAAGTGCTGCTCTACTTTTTCCACAACCTTAAGGGTGCGACCAAAGGTCGCTCCCGGAGGCATCTGTACCATAACAAACATGAGCCCCTGATCTTCATCCGGCAAAAAGGCGGAAGGCAGGCGCAGAAACATGACTACCATTAGAGCAACCGCCGCCACAAACAGCAGGAGGTAACGCAGAGGCTTTATCAGCATGTGACGCACAAAATTCTGATATTTTGTGGCAGTTGCGTCAAACCAGCGGTTAAAGGCCCCGAAAAAGCCATGCGCTGCGTGGCCTTCCTGATGTGGCTTGAGCATGGTTGCGCACAAGGCGGGCGTAAGCACAATGGCGACGATGACCGAAAGTGTCATGGATGCCACAATGGTGATGGAGAACTGCCGGTAAATAACACCGGTGGAGCCGCCAAAAAAAGCCATGGGAATAAAGACGGCGGACAAGACCATGGCAATGCCCACCAGAGCTCCGGTTATTTGATCCATAGAGCGTTTGGCGGCCTCTTTGGGGCTTAATCCCTCTTCACGCATGACTCGCTCAACGTTTTCAACCACAACAATAGCATCATCCACAAGAAGTCCAATGGCGAGCACCATCCCAAACATGGTGAGTGTATTGATGGAGAACCCCGCTGCCGCCAATACCCCGAAGGTGCCAAGCAAAACGACGGGGACGGCAATGGTGGGGATGAGGGTTGCCCGAAAATTTTGCAAGAAAAGATACATAACTAAAAAAACCAGTACAATGGCTTCCCCAAGGGTTTTAAACACCTCATGAATGGAAATGCGTACAAAAGGCGTGGTGTCGTAAGGATAAACAGCTTTCATGCCCACAGGAAAAAACTTGGACAGCTTTTCAACTTCGGCCTTGACCGCGTCTGCTGTTTGCAAAGCGTTGGCACCGGTAGCCAGCTTGATGGCAACACCGGATGCGGGCTGTCCGTTATAGCGAGAGATGGTATCGTAGCTATCTCCCCCCAGTTCAACACGGGCAACGTCTTCCAGGCGCACCAGAGAGCCGTTGGGGTTGGTGCGCAGAATGACTTTTTTGAATTGTTCCACTTCATCAAGGCGTGTTGCCGCATTAATGGTAATGTTTATTTGCTGCCCGTCGATGATGGGGGCACCCCCAAACTGGCCACCTGCCACCTGGGCATTCTGGGCCTGAATGGCTGCGGCAATGTCGCTGGGAGTAAGTTTGAATTGCTCGAATTTGGCGGGATCGCACCAGATACGCATGGCATACTGAGAACCGAACAGGGTTATATCACCCACGCCGGGAATACGGCTCACGGGGTCTTGGATGTTGCTGGCAACATAGTCCCCAATGTCGATGCTGGTCATGGTATTACCTTCCACGGTAAAACCTACCACCAGCAAAAAGTTTTTTGTGGCCTTGGCGACACTGATGCCTTGGCGTTGTACTTCCTGCGGCAAAAGGGGCATGGCAAGCTGTAACTTGTTTTGCACTTGTACCTGTGCGATATCCGCATCCGTTCCTGCCGCAAAAGACAGGGTAAGTACAGACATGCCGCTGGAGTCACTTGTGGCATACATATAATTGAGGCCGTCAATCCCTTTCATTTTCTGCTCAATGACCTGGGTGACGGTATCTTCCAGGGTTTTTGCAGAGGCCCCTGGGTATATTGAAGTAATAGATATTTCTGGAGGCGCGATGTTGGGGTACTGGGCAACGGGTAGCTTGAGAAGTGCCAGACTCCCGGCCATCATAATAATGATGGCAATAACCCAAGCGAAAATAGGGTGATCAATGAAAAAACGGGCCATATGCTGTCTTCCTTATTTCGTAACACTTGCAGGAAGTGGTGCGGTAGGTGCAAGTCCGGAGGAGCTTGTCATATCTGTAGCATGGACAAGCATGCCGGGTCGTGTCATTTGATAGCCATCAATCTGCACCTTGTCGCCCGGCATGATGCCGCCTGTTACCAGCCAGTTATTGCCGACGGAACGGTCTACCGTAATGGGACGCGGTTCTATGCGATACATGCCGGAATCCAGAGCCTGCTGTATGGTTGCGTTTTTACTTGGATTCGTTTGAACCAGCACATTAACGATAAGGCGCCCCCGGCTGTCACGGCTGGCATATTGCTGCGGCAGGAGAATGGTATTGTCGCGCACGCCTTCTTCAAGCACGGCGCGTACATACATGCCGGGAAGCAAGATGCCTTTGGTGTTTGGAAATTTGGCGCGAACAGTGACAACGCCGGTGCTTTGCTCAACAGTAACGTCAGAAAAGAGCAGTTCGCCCTCAATCCAGTCTGGGCTGCCGTCTTCCAAAGGATTTTTACGGGCATAAAAAGAGCCGTCTTCCAGCTTTAACTTAACCTTGGCAGCGTCTACACCGCCTTTGATCTGCCCTTCGGCGAGGGCCCGCTTCAGCTTGAGCAGGTCGGAACTGGATTGTGTTACGTCCACATACATGGGGTCGAGCTGCTGCACCGTGGCGAGGGGCATTTGTTGATTTTGCGTTACCAGGGCGCCGGGGGTAACTGTGGATCTTCCGATGCGGCCTCCCACAGGCGCTTTGACCTTGGTATATTCAAGATTAATGCGTGCAGATTCAAGGGCAGCCTGGGCGGCGGCAACGTCGGCAATGGCCTGTCCTGAAGCTGCAACGGCGTTATCATTTTCCTGCTTGCTCACGGCATTAAGCTTGACGATGGTGCCATAGCGCTGCGCCAGAAGTCTGGCGGCGGCGGCATTGGCTTCTGCCTTGGCAAGAGTGGCCTGAGCATTATTAAATGCCGCTTGATACACGGCAGGGTCAATTTGATATAGAACCTGTCCTGCTGCAACATCCGCACCTTCCTCAAACAGGCGTTGTTGAATGATGCCATTCACTTGCGGGCGAACTTCCGAGAGCATGAAGGCGGCTGTGCGGCCTGGCAGCTCTGTAGTGAGCGTCACAGATTGTGGTTGGGCACTAATGTAATTAACTTTGGGAGCTTCCCGTTTGGGTGCGGTTGTTCCTTCGCATCCGGCAAGGGTTAAGGCAAACATGAGGCTGCCGCACAGGGCGTATATTGAAGCATTCCATAGTTTCATAGCATTTTCATCCCACAATAAAAGTTATGTCAGAGAGCTTTGCAGAGACTTCGGCAAGCATAAGAATAGCCTTTTGCGAAACGCAACGGAGTGCGCAGAAGGGTAGCAACCCTTACTATACTATTAAAGTTCTCTATTTTCAAGGTGAAAATAGGACACATATAGCTTTGGGCGCATATCTGCGGAAGTATTTCACAAAATCTATATATACTACATGATTACAATGGTATATTTTTAGAACTTATCCATAAATAAGGATGTTCGCGGTCAATAGCTGCGTCAAATGCCTTTTTTGCTCTGGGTCGAGGACATAAGAGTCCACTCCCTCCGCAAAAAAACCATTTTCCTTGCTCTTGCCACACGCTCTCCTTATT
>JAVBJS010000104.1:0-17079 GCA_031546885.1 Desulfovibrio sp. | reverse complement strand
GAACCCCCACCCCCATTCCCCTAAACTTTTTAATTTGTTTTTGTAGGCAGTTCCTGAATGTTCTTATACAATCAGCACCCTCATCTCTCAGAAATCTAAAGGGCAATCACCTCTGGTACAGGCAATTATCAAATTACCTGCAAGCAGCCCCTCAAATGCCGGGTGGAGGCCATTGCAAAGCAGGTGCCCGCAAGCGGACAGCGCAGCGTGCCTTTATTTCGAAGCAGCTTCTGCTTTGAAATCATTCGATAAAAATTATGCCTTCTCTTGACATTTGGTTTTTAAGTGCCAACGAAATAGTGTTCATTGTATTGTGCAACGCTCTCAGATGCAGGGATGGCAATCCCTGCCGGGAGTCCAGAGGGCAGAGCCCTCTGGCGGGGTTAAGGGGTAGCGCCCTCCCAAAAAATATTTACCCAAAGCAAATCAAACCAATCACAACCCCCAACAATCTTAAGGAACCGAGAATGCTTGCTGAATCCCCGCCAATCCCTTTTCCAGGCGATAGTTACGACAGCCCTACCATGCAACGGAATATGCCACTTTTCCCTACGTGGGCTTTCTTCTGGAAGCTGATGCATATTATTTACCGGGACGGGGTTCTGGCAAAGCAGGGACTCTATACGGGAGAAATGTGGACGAAGGGTAGTTCGGATACCTTGCGGGCTCTCGAGGAATCGGGGGGACGGGTACATGTACGAGGAATGGACAACTTACAGAAGGTTCCTGGCCCCTGCATCTTCATCGGCAACCACATGAGCACCCTTGAAACCTTTGTTTTGCCGTGCTTTATACAGCCGCGTAAAAATGTCACCTTTGTAGTCAAGGATACGCTGACATCTTACCCCGCCTTTGGAACTGTGCTGCGAAGCCGTGACCCCATTATCGTTGCCCGCAAAAATCCTAGACAAGACCTTGCCGCTGTTCTTGAAGGAGGCGAAGAGCGCCTGAGTGGCGGCACCTCCATCATTATTTTTCCGCAAAGCACACGGAGCCATACCTTCAACCAAGAACAGTTCAACAGCATTGGAATTAAACTCGCAAAACGAACGGGAATGCCTGTTGTTCCCCTTGCGCTACGCACAGATGCCTGGGGCATTGGCCCTGTTGTGAAAGACCTGGGGCGCATCCACCCGGAACTTCCTGTTCACTTCCGCTTTGGAGAACCCCTGACCGTCACGGGCAATGGCAAGGCAGAACACGCGCAATTATGCGAATTTATTAAAACAAACCTTGACGAATGGAGCCTGCCTGTCGCAATGGGCACAACTTCGCACGGCAGTTAGCCATGCCTGCTCTACAGCATGTCATTCTCCCCGATAACGGGGCCAGTCTCATCCGACAAGAGCTGGCTATAGCCTTTCAAAGAGAGGGAATGAGAGTTAGCCGGGTAGATCCTAAAATTCTTGCTGAAGCTGGGCATGAGAACAGCCTTGCAGCCCTCCTTGAGGGAACGGAAGGAGCTCTTTTTTTGAGCATCAATTTTCAAGGTTTGGGAAATCTTAAAGCAACTCTTGCGCTTTTAGAACAGCATAACGCCGCAGTAGCCGTCTGGTGTGTTGATAACCCCTGGAATTTACTGGCGGGTGTACGCGATCCACGCTGGCGCTCCTTGCCGCTTTTTGTAACAGACAAAAGCTTTATCGGCCCGCTTAAGCAATGCGGCGCAACAAAAGTGGAACATCTGCCCTTGGCGGCCTGCCCTGCCTCCTTTGGCCCCAATGCACAACGCGACGCCGCTTTTCCCGCGCCAAAAAATCTCGCACCTCTGATTTTTGTGGGGCATTCCGCCTTTCCTGGAAAGGACGCTTTTTTTGCGGGCACCACCCTTGATACGGCTGTGCTGGAAAAGGCAAAAAGCTTGCTGGAGCAGGGAGTTCGCCCAGATTTAACATGGTGGGAAACACAGCTTGCCTGCTCCCCGGAAACATTTTGGCCAGGGAAAAAAGCGCGTGTACCTGCCCTTGGCGCGGAAGAATCCAACTTTGCATGGCGGCGGCTTTGTCTGCACCATGCCGCTGTGGCAGGAAAAGAATTGCATGATACTGAGTCGGATGCTGACGCCTCTGCCTGCCTGACCATTCTGGGTGATGCCGGATGGCAGAAAGATCTCCCCCCCCATGCGGAATTACGAAAACCAGTAGACTATTACGCCCACCTTCCGGCAATTTATCGAAAAGCTCGCTACAACCTTACCATCACCAGTCTGCAACTGCCACAGGGGCTTAATCAGCGCCATTTTGACACATGGTTGGCAGGAGGATTCTGCCTGACCGACAACACTCCCGGATTAACACTTTTCCCCCAAGAACTCACCCGTCCCATCACCTTCTCAAAGGCCAGGGACATACCCACACTGGTTAACCGCCTGGAAGGCTGCCCAGCTCAACGCAAAGCCTTGCAGCATGACTGGCAGCAACATATTCTCCAATTCCACACCTATCAGCATAGAGTTATTTCCCTACTCACTTTTAAAGTAATAGAAATCTACAAAACGCTCTGAGATTGTTGGAAATATCAAGAGAAGGAAAAAAATCACACGCTCTGCCTTGTTCTTCAAGCCAATGCACGATATACACTCCCCATGAACAAACGGTATCTTTCCCTCCTTTTTGCCTGCCCAACGCTGGCTGTGTTTTTTCTGTGCACGGCATTTCTGTGCTTCTCACTAGAGAGAGCCAATGCCTCAGCAGCAGAATTGTCGACACAAAACATCGTCGACGACGCCTCTCCTGCGGCAACTCTCAAAGCCATACCGCCTGAAGCAAGCTCGATACCCACCCCCAGCGCAGGCGCGCAAAATACAAAAATATCAGAAAACTCCATAAGCGCTCCCCCCGAAGGTAACACCCCCGACTCCCCGGCGGCGGCATCCATTACCACGCAGGGAGCTCCGGCAGCTCCCCCTACCGTTCCACTTGCTGCGCCGGGCATTCCGGCAGTGGCCGCGCCTTCAGGCACTACGGGTACACCCACTGCGGAGCCGGAACAAGCACCGGCTGCGACATTACGCGCCCTCCCCCCGGAATCTTCCCCTGCATCATCGGCAAAGCCAGAGAGCAGCAAGGCGGAGAGCAGCAAGGCGGAGAGCACCTCAACAGCGCCAACGCTAAAGGCGGGAAATACCTCTGACGCCGCCGCGATTAAACCTGAGAATACACCTGCCCTCGCCCCAAAGCTCCTGATAGAAATACCTCACAGATACGCCCTTGGGCAGTTGCGCGTGGGCAAAACCCCGCCAACAGACGCAGAAGCCACTGTCATTGTATTGGCCGCAGCAAAGGAATGGCAGGTAGCACGGTGCCAGATTGCCTGGTATGAAGCAGATAAAAAAAGTGGACAAGGCGTCTTTATGGTTGCGGAAACCATTGAGGGTGCAACTCCCACCATCCTTCGCGCCGAAAACCCGGAAGATGCGCTGAAACTGGAAAAAAGCCTTGCCTACGCCACAACAGTTGGAGAACTTGCCAGTATCTATCTTGATAATGAGATAATTGCTGATGAGGATTTTCGCGGTAAGCCCGTTATGTTCTCCTCCACTGTTTCCGAGGTAGCCAAGGGTGCCTTTAACCGACCCTATGTCTTTTTCCCCGGCACCGATGGCGCTCTGACAGGACTCACCTGCTACTTTGATGCAAAAGACCCCGTCCTTCGTAAAATCCGCAAGGGTTCCCAGGTCACTGTTCGCGGCACCATAAAGGGCTTTTTGATGCAGGATGTCATTCTTGATCCTTGCTCCGTTCTTACACTTCAAAAGCAATAGGTCGATTCAAAAAATTTTAGAATATAATTTTTAAAAATAAAAACTCACAATGGCAGAATGCTCTATGACACGCCACACACAAATATTTTTTGTTGCGCTCCTTTTTGGCGGAGTACTTTTTTTATTTTCTCTGCCTTCCCTGGCGGTAGAGCTGCCGTCCACTTCCGCCACGAGCAATGCCGCAGCGAAAGCCACCACCACTACTGCTCCCGATACTCCAAGGGAAAAGAAAAAATATACGTTAAAAGAAGCCATCGCCTGGGGCGTGGAGAACGCAAAGCTACGCCCGGCAGCGCCTACGACAGGTTTTTTGGGCATTCCAGGAGCGCCACAAATAAACTTTCCTATGGCTTTTTTGTGGGCTTTATGGGTTGGCTGGATTTTTTCAACAGTGGGCGCATTCGGGGGGGTAATGGCCGGAGTGGGTCACATGAATCTGCTGGGTCTTGGAGCCTATGCCTCTTCCTTTGGCGCAGGAACACCTTTGAACGTTGCCGTCACAGACTCTATTCGAGTTTCCAATCAATGCCTTGTAGGCTGCTCCGCACTGGTTTCCTCCATAAAATACAGATCCCTTGGGCGCATTATTTTTCCACTTGGCATTGCCCTTGGCATTGGCGCATTGGCTGGTGCCACACTTATCCCATGGCTCACCCAAGGCAAACTTTCCTTCGGAGAATACCAAAAATATTTTGGCATTTTTGTACTGCTACTCGGGTGCTATCAGATGTATGAAACACTGCCTGCAGCACGGGCTAAGCGCAAAAAAACTATAGCTGCGGCACAGGCTTTTGAAGCTGCCTGCACCACACCCATGGGAAAAGAAATACGGAACACAAGTGTGCAAATTGTAGGCATCTCAGCCCAAAAAGTTGTATTTACCTTTTGTTCTGTTGAGTTTTCCTTCAATCCGATTCTGCCTGTTCTTGGCGGTTTCTTCATCGCCGCAATATCCTCTTTTCTTGGCATTGGGGGTGGATTTCTCTTGGTATCGTTTATGACAAGCATCTCCCAGCTACCCATGTATCTTACTGCGGGAACCTCGGCCTTTGCCGTTCTTGTGACAATGATAACCTCCATATCTGCCTTTATGTTTGGCGGTGCCACTGCTCACTGGCCTCTTGTCGGCATAGAACTTGTGGGGATTGTTGCAGGTTCTTGGGTTGGCCCCATCACGGCAAAATACATCTCGGACACATGGCTTAAGCGGCTGTTTACCCTGCTGGCCTTTGCCGTTGGACTAGATTACGTATTACGAATTTCTTGACATTACCATTCCCAGAAGTAACGAATGCTACAAGAAAAAACATTCCAACGACCACTGCTCTATAACCAAACAACAGGAGACTCTATGATACGTCTGCTACAACTGCTTTTCTTTGCGCTTTTCCTTAGCGGAGCGGTACTTTTATCTCCCATGCCTTCCTTGGCTGCGGAACAGACAGCCCCCCCAGCCATGAACAATGCAACGGCTAGCCCTGCCGCCACAACACCCGCCCCCGCCGCAGATTCAAAGGAAAAGAAAAAATATACCTTGGAAGAAGCCATTGCCTGGGGCGTAGACAATGCGAAACTGCGTTCAGCCGAACCCGCAGGATTTCTGGGCATTCCGGGCGCACCGCAAATAAACCCTGTCATGGCCTTTTTATGGGCCTTATGGGTTGGTTGGATTTTTTCCACCGTGGGCGCATTTGGCGGTGTCATGGCCGGTGTGGGCCATATAAGCGTCTTTGGGCTTGGGCACTACGCCTCCTCCTTTGGCAAAGGAGCCCCTTTGAACGCTGTCGTCACAGACTCCATTCGAGTTTCCAACCAGTGGCTTGTGGGCTGCTCCGCGCTGGTCTCCTCCATAAAATACAGCTCACTTGGGCGCATTGTCCTCCCCCTTGGCGTTGCCCTTGGCATTGGCTCACTCGCCGGTTCCACACTTGTGCCCTGGCTCACTCACGGCAAGCTTTCCTTCAAAGAATACCAGGGCTACTTTGGTATTTTCGTACTGCTGCTCGGCTGCTACCTGCTTTATGAGACACTCCCCGCAGCACAAGCAAAACGCAAAAAAGCTGCCGCTGCGGCAAAAGCTTTTGAAGCGGCCTGCAAAGTACCCGCAGGAGGAGAAAAACCGGAAACAGGTGTTAAAATTGTATCCATCTCAGCCAGCAAAGTTGTTTTTACCTTTTGCGGTGTTGAATTTTCCTTCAATACTATTCTTCCTGTCGTTGGGGGCTTTTTCATCGCTGCAATGGCCTCTTTTCTTGGTGTCGGTGGAGGATTCCTTCTGGTTCCCTTCCTGACAAGCATTTCCCAGCTGCCCATGTATCTGGCTGCGGGAACTTCGGCCTTTGCCGTCCTTGTTGGGATGGTCACCTCCATATCCACCTTTATGTTCGGTGGCGCCACTGTCCACTGGCCCCTCGTTGGCATTGAACTGGTGGGGATTGTTCTTGGCTCCTGGATTGGCCCCATCACCGCGAAATACCTGTCAGACGCATGGCTCAAGCGGTTATTTATCCTGCTGGCTTTCGTTGTCGGGGTGGATTACCTACTGCAGGGCTTTTTTAACATCAAAATGTGGTAGAGCTACAACGCGAAAAAAGAGAAGGGGGGAGAAGGGAAAAAAACCGGCCCCCCCACTCCACACTTACAAAAAAAATCATGACATACCCACCCCTGCTGGATGCCTTCCTTATTATGCCCTTTCGCTCTGTGCAAAATCCCCTTATGGGATTTCTGCTCGGTTCCGCAGTCCTTGCCTTTTACTGTGTGCTTATCGGAAAATTTACGCAACTCCTTTTGGAATATGCAGGGCGTGGCTACTACAGCCGCCTCACCGCAGAAACACAGCACTCCCACAACCTTTCCATGCAAGCCCTGCACGCTGGTGACAAGGCATCCTATCTCGCTATCAACAGCATGGCACACGAGCGATTTGGCAAACAATTCTTTGCCCAGGCGGCCCTTGGTACAAGTTCCCTGTGGCCCGTCCCTTTTGCCCTCGCCTGGCTAGCTGCACGCTTTGAAGGAATCGAAATTTTCACTCTCCCCTTTGCTACCACACCAATAGGCTACCCTTTTGTATTTATTCTAGTGTACGTTGCCGAGCGTATGATCTTCACCTATACACACCGCAACCTGACCAGAATATTTCGAGGAGCACAGAGTGAAGGAGCCTCAAGGGGCTAAAATTCCTTGAATTTCCCTTCTCCGATTCTCCAAATTTCTCCTTTCCCGAAATATTCAACAAACACACAAAGGATTTCCCGTGCAGCATTTTGAACAGATAGCCCACGAACTCAGCATCGCGGCCACGCAGGCCAAAGCAGTCGCCGTACTCCTGGATGAGGGCGCTACCATTCCTTTTATTGCCCGCTACCGTAAGGAGGCCCATGGCTCGCTGGATGAGGTAGCCATCACTGCCGTGCGGGATCGCCTCACACAATTGCGTGAACTGGAGGCGCGGCGGGAGGCTATTTTCAAATCTCTTGCAGAGCGGGATTTGCTCACAGAGGAATTAAGCGGAAAAATTGCACAGGCCACCGCTCTCACAGAACTGGAAGATATTTACCTGCCATATCGGCCCAAACGCCGTACTCGGGCCTCCATTGCTCGTGAAAAAGGCCTTGAGCCCCTGGCCTTAACGCTTCTTGAGCAGAGCCCCGGCCTGCACCCCGAAGAAACCGCTGCCTCATTTGTGGCTACGGATAAAGGAGTGGAGAATGTGGAGGATGCCCTGGCAGGGGCACGGGACATCGTGGCGGAAATGGTCAGCGAGGACGCAACGGCACGGGGAATCATGCGTGAGCACTTTGCTCGCAAAGCTTTTGTGGGGGCAGCGGTATGTAAAGGCAAGGAAGAGGCAGGGGCAAAATTTCGCGATTATTTCAACTGGCAGGAGCCAGCCTCTCAAGCCGCGGGGCACCGCTTGCTTGCCATGCTGCGCGGTGAAAACGAAGGCTTTTTAAGTGTACATTTCTTGCCCGATGCCGACACAGCGCTAACAGTACTCCGGCCCATGTTTGTCAAAAACGCATCTCCGGCAGGAGCACAGGTTCGCGAGGCCGTGGATGACGGATACAAGCGACTTCTTGCACCCTCCCTGGAAACGGAACTGCGTAACAGCTTACGGCAGAATGCTGAAAACGAAGCTATCGGTGTTTTTGCCCGAAACTTGCGTCAACTGTTGCTGGCACCTCCTTTAGGAGAAAAGCGCGTTCTGGCCCTTGATCCCGGCTTTCGCACAGGATGCAAAATTGTGTGCCTGGACGCTCAAGGCGCTCTGCTGCATCATGACATCATTTATGTCATGAGCGCAGAACAACAAAAAAGTGGCGTGGAAAAAATCCAGGCACTATGCAAGAAATATAACATTGAGGCCTTGGCCATTGGCAATGGTACAGCCGGACGTGAAACAGAAGCTCTGGTACGATCCACAGGACTTTCCTTACCTATAGTGATGGTGAGTGAAAGCGGGGCCAGTGTCTATTCCGCATCTGAAGTGGCCCGAAAGGAATTTCCAGACCTGGATCTTACGGTACGCGGGGCAGCTTCCATTGGCAGACGGCTCAAAGACCCCCTGGCTGAACTGGTAAAAATCGACCCAAAATCCATCGGCGTTGGACAATACCAGCACGATGTGGATCAAGGAAAACTTAAGGACAGCCTTACCGAAGTCATTGAAAGCTGCGTCAATGCTGTGGGAGTTGAATTGAATACCGCCAGTGCGGAGCTGCTCACCTATGTTTCCGGGCTTGGCCCGGCCCTTGCCAAGGCAGTCATCGCATACCGTGAGGCCAATGGCCCCTTTGCCCGGCGTAAAGACTTGCAAAAGGTGCCGCGCCTTGGCCCCAAGGCCTTTCAGCAAGCTGCGGGATTTTTACGTATCCACGATGGAAAAAATCCTCTGGATGCCTCGGCAGTTCATCCAGAATCCTATGCAGTAGTGGAAAGCATGGCAAAGGATCTTGGCTGTACCGTACCGGATTTACTGGTTAAAGCAGAACTGCGGCGAAACATACAGCTTGAAAAATATGTAAATGATTCAATTGGGTTGCCTACACTTAAAGACATTCTTGCAGAACTGGAAAAACCCGGACGCGATCCCCGCGAGGCCTTTGAGACTTTTGCCTTTGCCGCAAATGTGACAACGATGGATGATCTGGAGCCGGGCATGCGCCTGCCGGGAATTGTTACCAACGTCGCTAATTTTGGAGCTTTTGTAGACATTGGCGTACATCAGGACGGCCTGGTGCATATCAGCCAGATGGCGGATCATTTTGTCAACGACCCGCACAGCGTTCTGAAGGTACAGCAGAAAGTGCGCGTCACTGTGCTGGAAGTAGACGCTGCACGCAAACGTATCTCCCTTTCCCTGCGCGAAAACCCGGAAGCTGCCCCAGCAAGACCAGCTCGCAACGACGCTCCCCCGGATAGCGGAAAAAAGCCCCAAGAAAGATCACACCAGCCTGGGAATGCTCAAAGAAAACAGGGACAGCCCGCACCCCGGCCCGGCACAGCACCGCAAAAGCAAGAAGACTCAGGGCACCGTCCCTTTCAGAATCTGTTAGCACGGGCGGGTAAGAAATAGCAAAATCAACGGTTACCTAATCATCAAAAGTCCACGCTTCCACCTGCTCTCCTGCTATTCCGCGAATAAGAACTGGCGCGGTTATTGCTGATATTAGTTATCTTTCAGCAGACCCCCTTTACCTCAGGATGCGGAACATGGAAACATACATCATTGTATTCTTAGCGTGGTTTACTGCTTGCTTTGTCAACAATATCGCTGGATTCGGCGCAGCAATGGTGGCATTTCCCCTCATGACCCTTATGGGTGTTGACATGAATATAGCCATTCCCGCCGGATTACTACTTGCCCTTCTCGTGAATATTCAACTGTTTTGGGATTGCCGCCACGCCATTGATATTCCGCGGACGTGGCCCGTACTGGCAGGGATTATTCCCGGTGCTTTTTTGGGAGCCTCTGTTTTTGCAAGCGCACAGGAAGGATCCCTTCGCATAGCGGTTGGTTTTTTACTACTGCTTTATAGCCTCTGGGGACTTTTTCTAGAAAACACCGCGCGGCCTATTGTGTCACGCTACTGGGGGCTGCTGGTGGGCTTTTTATCGAGTGGACTTGCCACAACCATTGGCTTTCCCGGCCCGCCACTTATTGTGTATGCTGGCTTTTCCGGCTGGAAGCAGGAAAGCATGAAAGCCGGATTAACAGTCTTTTTTATTCTCAGCACCGGCATCGCCGCCGCTGCACAAGCAATAGCCGGAATACATTCACTGAAGACCTTGACCATGGCAGGTGCAGGCATTCCCGGCGTTGCCCTTGGCGGCTTTCTCGGAATAGCGGTTTCCCGCCGCATCGGAGAGTATTCTTTTCGCAAGCTCATCTACGGACTGCTGATACTCATGGGACTATGCATGTTCCGATAAAATAACAAGGGCGGGGAAAATTCCCCGCCTTTCTGCTTTTATTATTTTTCTCTACTACCAAGTGAGTTCGTTGCACAATGCAATGGCCTCAAAATAGAATAATTGCGTCCAAATTTTACTCGCTTGCGGGCACCTGCTGCGCAGTCGCCGGAGGCCATTATTCAATGGCCTCTAAATGGGACAACACGCTCTATGCATTCAGCTTCAGCACCCGCCGTGCATTTTCATACATAACCTTGGCCCGCACTTCCGGGGTTAGCGACATGTTCTTGTAAATAGTAATGGCCTCTGCCTGTTCCACAAAGGGATGAGCGCTGGCAAACAGCACCTTATCGCTGATTACAGTGTTCATTGCCTGCACATAGGCATCTGCCATGGGGGCAAGCTCGTATTCTGAAAGATCCATATATACATTAGCGTTACGCATGCAAGCAAATATGGCCTCGTTCACAAAAGGATAACCTCCGTGGCTCATAATAATTACAAGCTCAGGGAAATCTCTGGCAACAATATCCACATGGCGAGGATCAGTATAGTCCATAATCGCTCCTGGCACCTGCGGTGGTGGAGCGGTAGTAATAAACACCGGAATGCAAAGCTCACAACACTTGCTGTATAGTGGATAGTATCGCGCCTCATGGGCCGGAATATGCGCAAGGTAGGGGTCTATGGCGATGCCGCGCATACCGTATTCTTCAACCACCCGCACAATTTCATGGACCGCTCGCATACCCTTGTGAGGGTCTATCCCCCAAAATCCCGTGAACAATTTGGGATAGGCACGTACAAACTCCAACACACTGCCGTTGTTGGCAGGAAATCCATAGGTCGTCTCGCAGTCACGCCCTGTAATGACTGCATGCTCAACATCTCGCGCCGCAAGCCCTGCAACGATGTCTTCCAGCGACTGAGGAAGCCGCTTGTCAAAGCCAATCACTTTACAAGCAGCCTTAAACATTGAGCTGTTTTTGATGCCGTTGATTACTTCCGGCGTATTAGGTCTAAAACGAAAGTCGATGATTGACATGGGGGAGTTCTCCTTGGGTATAGGTATCTCCCTCTGAATAGCAAAAAGCATTCCCGGCAAAGTAAGGAGGAATGCAGGCAAATCTCTTCTCCACCAAGGAGAACACGCTACAAATAATACTTCCTTTACGGCGTTGTCGCAAAAATGCATCGTGCGGTGCATTCTTGCGACAACGCCGTTTCTTGGCAATGCTAGTGAAAATTGTCACCAACAACACTTCTGGTGCATTTCTGCACCAAATCTGTCCTTCGAGTAGTCGGCAGCAAGTAATATTGCGTAAAAAGTGGGGCAGCCCCTCACATACTCACCATATCCACAGCCACACGGAGCACTTCTGGATTTTGATATTTTATCCTTTAATAACAAAACACTATAATTTTTTTCAATCATTTCTAATGGTTTTTGCTTAATTTCAGGGTGCCCTTATGCACTTTTTTTCTCAAAATAAACAAACATTTTGCTGCAAAAAACACAAATTCCTACTGCTGGTATGCTCCTTGCAAAATTACTCGTAATTACATGGCGCCACAAAGAACCCTTAACTGCAATAGGACTGCTTATGAAAGATGAGAACCAAGGCATGTTGAGGCGGGTTGTTACCGCCAGCATCGTAGGAGCCACTATCGAATGGTACGACTTTTTCTTGTATGGTGTGGTTGCTGGTATAGTTTTTAACAAGCTCTATTTCCCAACTTCCGATCCTCTGATTTCTACCCTGCTTGCTTACGGAACATTTGCTGTGGGCTTTTTGGCTCGCCCAATCGGTGGAGTAATATTCGGGCATTTTGGCGACAAAATAGGCCGGAAAAGTATGTTGATCCTTACATTAATGATTATGGGGTCGGCAACGGTTCTCATCGGCCTTGTGCCCACATACGAAACCATTGGAGTATGGGCACCTATTCTCCTGCTGGTTCTGCGCGTCCTTCAGGGCATTGGCCTTGGCGGGGAATGGGGCGGAGCAGTTCTCATGACTTTCGAATACGCACCTTCTGACAAGCGTGGACTGTACGCCAGCCTTCCGCAAATCGGCCTGTCACTCGGCCTGTGTCTTGCTTCGGGCGTTGTCGGCCTTCTTTCCTTCCTTCTTACGGACGAACAATTCCTTGCATGGGGTTGGCGTGTCGCCTTCCTGCTCAGCATCATTATGCTTTTTCTTGGCTCCTGGATACGTCTGAATGTTATGGAATCTCCAGAGTTTCAGGCCGTTAAAAAGACTGAGAAGAAGGACAGCATTCCTTTCCTTGAAATGTGGGCCAAATATAAGGGCAATGTTCTTGCCGGAATGGGTGCCCGTTATATCGACGGTGTCATGTTTAACATTTTTGGTGTGTTTTCCATCAGCTACCTGACAAGCAACCTGAATATTAGCCGAACAGACGCTCTTTTAGGAGTTATGGCCGCTTCCATGCTGATGATTATCACAATTCCTTTCTTCGGATATCTTTCCGACAGAATGGGGCGTACCAAAGTATATCTTGTGGGCAGCTTGATCACCGGATTTTCCGCCCTGCCTGCATTCTGGCTGATGAATCAAAGCGGGGGTGATGTGTTCACAATATGGATGGCCATCATTATCCCCTTCGGCATCTTTTACGCCTCTGTCTACGGCCCTGAAGCAGCGCTTTTCGCAGAACTTTTCGATACCAGCGTTCGCTACACGGGAATATCCTTTGTGTATCAGTTTTCCGGCATATTTGCGAGCGGCATTACGCCCATTATCGCCACAACTTTGCTTAAAATAAATGATAATAGCCCGTTATATGTCTGTCTTTACGTTGCCTTTGCAGGAATTATAAGCGCCTACTCCGCCTGGTGGATAGGTAAAAATGCCAAGGCACCCTACACTTCCCCTGCTGTTGAAGCTCCTGTTGAAGCTCCTGCCACCGCGCAAGTTGAACTTGAGCCAGCATAAGCCATATCACTCACCTAACCCATAATTGAAATCGTATAAAAGGAGCATACAATGCGTAATCCCGAGTGCTGCACTCTTTCGCCGCATGAAGAGCGGCTAATGGATAAGATTGAAGGTAAAGAAGACCGTTTTCGCAAAACCCATGCACGGGTGTTTACCATTCTTGAGAGCTTTGACAACCAGCGCCCGCGTATTGACATAGAGCGTGCCCTGTACTTTACCCAGTCCATGCAAAAAACAGAGGGCGAAGCCCTGGTGCTACGCTGGGCAAAGGCCATGAAGCATATTACGGAAAACATCACCATCTACATTGACGACCATCAGCTTCTTGCCGGGCGTAATGGACATCAAGGCCGATACGGGATCATTTACCCTGAACTGGACGGCGACTTTCTCGATATCGCAGTGCGCGAATTGCCGAGCCGTACCGAATCACCTTTCAGCATTTCCGTTGAAGACGCTAAAATTGTCGTTGAGCAAATTGCTCCATACTGGAAAGGCAAAACCTACCACGAAGCTTTGAACGCTGCGCTGTCAGAAGATATTCACAAGCTGACTTACGACGATCCAGAAGGGCTTGTTTCTCGCTTTATTGTCAATGAAACCTCATCTTTTCGTTCTTCCGTCCAGTGGGTACACGACTACGAAAAGGTTCTTAAGCGCGGCTTTGGCGGCATCAAAAAAGAAGCTGAAGAACGCATGGCTGCCCTTGACCCCCTTAGCCCTGCGGATGAAGTGGAAAAGAAGCCCTTCTTACAGGCTATATGCATTGTATGTGATGCCATTATCATATGGGCAAAGCGTCACGCAGTTGCCGCCCGCGCCAAGGCTGCAGAAGAAAAAGATCCTACTCGCAAGCAGGAACTGCTCACCATGGCCGACATCTGCGAGCGCATGCCCGAGCACCCAGCCCGCAACTTTCGCGAAGCCGTGCAATCTCAGTGGCTTACCCAAATGTTTTCACGCCTTGAGCAAAAGACAGGCACGATCATCTCCAACGGACGCATGGATCAGTACCTGTACCCCTATTACAAGCAGGATATGGACAGCGGCGTTCTGACCGAAGAAAGCGCCCTTGAGCTTCTCGAATGCATGTGGGTAGGTATGGCTCAGTTTATCGACCTGTACATTTCCCCCGCAGGTGGGGCCTTTAATGAAGGCTATGCCCACTGGGAAGCCGTAACCATTGGCGGCCAAACCCCTGATGGGCGCGACGCCACCAACGACTTGAGCTACCTTTTCCTGAAGTCCAAGCGAGAATTCCCCCTACACTACCCAGATCTCGCAGCGCGTATCCACTCCCGTTCGCCAGAGCGTTTCCTGTGGGAAGTGGCAGAAACCATTAAGGACGGAGCTGGTTTTCCCAAACTTATCAATGATGAAGAAGTCATTCCCCTGTACGTTTCCAAAGGAGCCACCTTTGAGGAGGCATACGATTACGCTGTTTCCGGTTGCACCGAAGCCCGTATGCCGAACCGAGATACCTACACCAGCGGCGGCGCATACATCAACTTTGCCGCAGCCCTTGAGATGGTGCTTTTTAACGGTCGCATGCTCAAATACGGCGACCGCGTGCTTGGCCTTGAAACGGGCGATATCACCAGCTTTACAAGCTGGGATGAGGTATGGGAAGCCTACAAGAAACAGCACCTTCTGTTCTGCAAAACAGCCTTTACCCAGCAGTATATTATCTGCCAGTTGCGGGCAAAACACTTTGCCCAGCCTATGGGCTCTGCCCTGCACGATCTGTGCATGAAGCACTGCCTTGATCTGCACACTCCGCAAATCCCCGAAGGGGTCAACCTTGGCTACTTCGAATGCATGGGCTTTGGCACAGTCATAGATTCCCTTGCCGCCATCAAAAAGTTGGTATTTGAAGAAAAAAAGATCACAATGAAAGATCTTATCGAAGCTATCAAATGCAATTTTGAAGGCAAGGAAGCCATCCAGCAGATGCTGAAAACAGCCCCCTGCTACGGCAATAACGATCCTTACGCCGACAGCATTGCCAAAGAAATAGACCTGCTTTCCGTTGAGTTCGGGAAGAAGTACTCCAAAGACCTCGGCATCCACAACGACGTGCGCTATGTACCCTTTACCTCGCATGTGCCCTTTGGCAAGGTTGTGTGTGCCACACCCAACGGCCGTAAAGCCTTTACCGCGCTTTCCGACGGCTCCTCCGCCTCGCACGGCGCAGACGTTAACGGCCCCACAGCCATTTTGCTGTCCAACTACGCATCTAAAAACTATGGACACCGTGACCGCGCCGCACGCATGTTGAACATCAAGTTCACACCCAAGTGCGTAGAAGGCGACGAAGGTGCCCGCAAGCTTGTGTCCTTTATCCGTACCTTCTGCGACCTGAAGTTGTGGCACGTGCAATTCAACGTTGTGAACAAAGACACCCTTGTGGCTGCACAGCGCGATCCAGACAAGTACCGCAGCCTCATCGTGCGCATTGCAGGATATAGCGCCTACTTTGTGGATCTGTCGCCCGACCTCCAAAACGACCTTATCCTTAGAACTGCTCATGACGTTCTATAGGGATAGCAGTAAGGCAGTTTTGCAATAAAACTGGCAGATTAAATATACTTCCGGTGGCCTGGGAACTTTATGGCTATCTATGGAGCCCCAAGGCACCGGAAGTTTACGTCTGCTTCATCCTAAATACACAGCAACGTGGTTAACCCTGCGGCAAGGCAGTTATTTTCTGGAACACGGTTTTGCAAAAATCACAAACAATTATAGCCATTCTCCTGCTGGAGTCTGAGTAAAAACCGTGGTTCCCAAAATGTTTAACTCTAACCTGTGGAGCTCCCTCTGCGGAAACGTGGATCAACCCCTTATGAATACTCCTATTGCTGATCGTAATGTACAGGGTATGGTTTTCAACGTGCAGCGCTATTCAGTTCATGATGGCGGGGGCATACGCACCATCGTATTTCTCAAGGGCTGCCCACTACGCTGTGCATGGTGCAGCAACCCGGAATCGCAACTTATGGAAGCAGAGCTTGCACGCAACGAACTGCGATGTCTGAGTTCAGAAAAATGCGGATTCTGCCTTAAGGCCTGCTCATCCGGAGCACTCTCCGCACCCGAAGGGGGACTGCCAAAAATTGATCGCAACCTCTGTACTCAATGCATGAGCTGTACTGGCATGTGTCCCTCCAAGGCGCTCATTCCCTATGGGGCACGGCGCACTGCGGGCGATATCATTGACCTTGTAGAGCAGGATAGTCCATTCTACTCCCGGTCAGGAGGGGGCATGACCCTTTCCGGGGGGGAACCTCTGATGCAGGGAGAGTTTGCCTTGGCCCTTCTGCGCGAGGCAAAAAAGCGCCGTATCGATAGCGCCATGGAATGCTGCGGACAGGCGGCGTGGCCCATACTGGAACAGGCCTGCGGACTGCTACAAGAGCTGCTTTTTGACATCAAGGTAATAGATCCCCAAAAGCACAAAGACGCCACTGGCATAAATAACACCTTGATTTTGGAAAACTTTAAACGCGTGCAGCGCGACTTTCCAAAGCTCTCCGTATGCGTGCGCACACCTGTCATACCCGGTGTCAACGACACCCCGGAAGACATCCAGGCCATTCTCGACTTTCTAAAACCGTACCAAAACGTCCGTTATGAACTCCTTGCCTACCACCGCCTCGGCACACAAAAGTATACATTCCTAGGCCGTACCAGCCCAATGGGTGATGCCACACTGGACAATGCCCGTATGCACCCTCTACAGCAATTGGTGCGTTCCATACGCCCCTAAGGCCTGTTAGTACTCTATTTTTGTTCTCTGTCCGCGCTATGCGCACTCCGGTCATTATTATTCTATACGCCCCCTTTGCCGGAACACGTAGACCTTGACAGAGAACAAAAAGCCTTGAGGGCAAATTTGCAGGAGAGACTTAGAACTTATCCATAAATAAGGAGAGC
>JAVBJS010000016.1:0-8620 GCA_031546885.1 Desulfovibrio sp. | reverse complement strand
CAATGTAGGAATGACGCGCATTGATCCCGTAGAGCACAAAGGACAGCAGATTGTTCCCATCCAGTTTCTGAAAGAGTTACTGCCAGATCCAGCCTCCCTCGGCCCCCTCACCAAAGGCAAAACCTGCATCGGCTGCCTTATCAAGGGAATTAAAGACGGAGTAGCGCGCACCTACTATGTCTACAATATCTGCGACCACGAAGCGTGCTATCAGGAAGTAAAGTCACAGGCCATCTCATACACCACAGGCGTTCCCGCCATGATCGGCGCAAAACTGATGCTCACAGGAGCCTGGAAAAAGCCCGGCGTATGGAATATGGAACAGCTCGACCCCGATCCGTTCATGGCAGCCTTGTCCCGGCACGGCCTGCCCTGGATTGAAGAGTTTAGAACAAGCTAACCCGAATAGTTCATGAGAAAACGAGTGGAGGGAACCTCAAGGGTTTGAAATCCTTGATGCTCCCTCCGCAAGGTCTGTGCCCCCGGCTCCAGCCCCACCTCTCTCCCGCTCCATAATTGTATGGCAAGCAGGCGACAATATACAGTTAACCTTCTGATAAAACATACAAAAAAGCCCATATTGCGAAATATCCGGGCCAGGTAAATAATTCATGCCCGCAGCCCAAGCGCAATCGTGGCAGGTTCTTCTTCCAGACCACCTGCCCACTCCCTGTTTTGTTATTGATGAAAACCGCCTCATGCAAAATCTGGCGATTCTGGCTTCCATCCGAGAGCGGACAGGCGCAAACATCCTTCTGGCCCTCAAGGGCTTTGCCATGTTCAGCACTTTTCCGCTCATCAGCGCTGTCCTGCAAGGAACCTGCGCAAGCTCCCCCCATGAGGCCAGGCTTGGACGAGAAGAATTTGGCAAGGAAGTACACGCCTTTGCCGCAGCCTACAGCGACAGTGACATAGAAGAACTGGCGGAATTAGCCGACCATATTATCTTCAATTCCTTTGCACAATTCCACTACTTCGCTCCCATCTTGAAGCAGGCATCTCTCCGCACCGGGCGACATGTCCACTGCGGGCTGCGCATAAATCCCGAGCATTCGGAAGGCACAGTGCCCATGTACGACCCGTGCTCTCCAGGCTCGCGCCTTGGAATCCGCCGTGCCGCCTTCAACGGACAAAGCCTTGCCGGAATATCCAGCCTCCATTTTCACACCCTGTGCGAGCAGGACGCCCTCCCCC
The DNA here is from genome assembly GCA_031546885.1 of Desulfovibrio sp. Classification (GTDB taxonomy): domain Bacteria; phylum Desulfobacterota; class Desulfovibrionia; order Desulfovibrionales; family Desulfovibrionaceae; genus Frigididesulfovibrio. The sequence goes on along the minus strand of JAVBJS010000016.1, from coordinate 7,426 downwards.
TTGCCCGCACCCTTGCCAAGGTGGAAACTCAATTTGGACATCTTTTTTCCGGGCTTTCCCATCTGAATTTCGGAGGAGGGCACCATATAACTCGTCCAGGGTATGACTACGACCTCCTCTGCACCTGCATCAACCGGATTCGGCAGCGTTATGGCCTGCAAGTATACCTGGAGCCAGGAGAAGCCATAGCCTTGCATACCGGAGTGTTGGTCAGCCGCGTGCTGGACATTGTAGAAGCGGACATGCCCATTGCCATTCTAGACACCTCCGCCGCAGCCCATATGCCCGACGTTTTGGAAATGCCCTACCGCCCGGAAGTAACAGGTGCCGCCCTGCCCGGCGAAAAAGCCTGGACATGCCGTCTCGCCGGTAAATCTTGCCTTGCGGGCGATGTCATTGGCGAATATTCTTTCGACACTCCCCTCAAGCGTAACGATAAAGTGATCTTTCTCGACATGGCGCACTACAGCATGGTCAAAACAACAACCTTCAACGGACTCGCCCTCCCCGCCATAGCACGCATTAAATACAATACCCAAACGCTGGAAATGATACGCACCTTCGGGTATGAAGACTTTAAAATGCGCCTGTAAGATTTGTTATAGGTATAGAGGAGGGAGAAAAGAGCCCCTGTAAGAACACTACCTCAACATTACTTAATACAACCCATAATCTCATGCACAAGCCGAGTGGCAGTATAAGTGGGAGCATGCATACCGGAAATAGGAGAAAGTTCCACCACATCAAGGCCAAGTACAGTCCGGCCGGTAAGGCAGCGCTCCACAAGAGTGACCGCATCCCAAAAAAAGAGCCCTCCCGGCTCCGGGGTGCCTGTAGCAGGCATAAGGGAGGCGTCAAGAGCATCCACATCAAAGGTAAGAAAAATCTGCTGGGGGAAATCCGCCGGAAGCAGGGAGGAAATCGCTGATGAAGATAGTATTTTTGATTGGCATAAGTCTCGCGCATCAAGAAAATGAATACCAGCAGAGGCTCGAAACTCCACTTCCTCCATACAGAGGCTCCGTACCCCTACCTGGAAAAGAGAAAGACCAAGATCTTCCACCGCACGCCGCATAACACAGGCATGGCTATACATTGTTCCTTCATAACTATGCCGCAGGTCGCCATGCGCATCAAACTGCACAATACCAAAATGCCCATACTTTTTTTGTAAGGCGCGTAGCGCCCCCAGGGTAATGGTATGCTCACCCCCAAGCAGAACCGGAATGGCATTGTGCGAACCATGTGCAAGTGCATGCTCCGTGCTTGCCTCAATACGGGAAAGCACTTCTTCAGCCCCGCCTTCGCAATCTACCTCCGGCCAGGTAAAAATACCTTGCGTGGAAGGAATATTTTTCCCCGTCCACACCTCTAACTGCTGCGATGCGTGCAAGATGGAAGCTGGGCCATCCGCCGTTCCCGCCCCATATGAAACAGACGCTTCATACGGCACGGGGATAACCTGAAAGCGACATTCCTTCGCTGGACGCAGGACAAGCTCAGAACCAAGAAACCTTTGGATAGCCATTTCAACTCCTTATACAATCTTCTCCAAATAATCATGCTTCAACAACCACAAGACACACGCCGCAATCCGTTCCTGCCCTACTCCGTTGGCATATCCCCCTGCCAGGGCTGCATCTATCAGCGCGGCAAGGGTAGCAGGCTTACGGGCGGTGAGCAAAATACGCCGCATTACGCCATCATCAAGCATATGCTCCATACCGGCATAGCGCAACGGCGGCATAACTCCTTGATAGAGAGCGTCCCCGCGTGCGGTGCGACGAACCACACAATTGTGCGATTTTTCTGAGGTAAGGGTTTCTGAAAAATGCCCGGCAAAACAGCGGGAAAATTCCATGTGCAACGGGTGGCGGGCTGCTCGAACAGCAGCCTCCTGCTCTGGCGACAGCTCCTCTGCCCCCAATCTTTCCCACAAATTACAATACGCCTGTATAACCGTGCGCCAGGAAAAAAGCGAAGCAACGCGCTCCCTGGCAGCTTGCCCCAACCTGTGGCGCAAAGAAGGACTCGTGCCAAGCCGGGCCAGAGCGTTGGCAAGGGCGGGCACATCCACAGCCACTTGTTGAGCCAGTTTTAAATGATACTGATTGTCAAACCAAAGACCGGCAAGAATATCTGTCTCTCCGGTATCGTGAAAACCAAGGGTGGGAATGAGCAGCCCTGTTTCCTCATGCTTGATGATGTCTCGGTATCCGTCAAAATCCGCAGCAATAACAGGGAGTCCGGCAGCACCAGCCTCAACAAGTGTCAAACCAAAGGTTTCCTGAATATTATCTGAAGGAGAAAGAAAAATATCCGCCAGAGCATACAGTGCCTGACAATCCTCATTCGACGGGCGCACAACCGGAACCAGACGAATGCCCATAGCCGAGGCATATGCGGCAAGCGCCTCAGGCAAAGGATCATTTTCTTCAGCCCAACCAGCCACGATAAGCGCGTAAGAGGCTGGGGGGAGCCCAAGGCTCTCCGCACGCTTCAGGGCTGCCAATGCGGGTAAAATATCCATTTTTGAATAAGGCGAAATACGGGCAAGTACAAGAATTACAATAATACCCTGTAATTGCAAATCATTTCTCATTTTCTCAAGCCGAGCGCCAGCCTCCGCATCCTGATTGGCGGCAAGGGACGCCTCCGGTACTCCTAGCGGAATATGCTCAAGACGCGGAGCAAAAAAGGCATCACGCGATAAGGCGTACTGGGAGTAAAATCCTGCAAAGGTCGCTTCAAGCATGTCTTTGGCGCTGCGGGAGGTGACGATAATCGCATCACGCGGGGTAGTCCCCCCCCATAAGTAATCAAAATACCCCGGCATGAAGCGTTCATAACTTAACGAATGGGTAAAGCTGGTGATGGGAAAAATGTGCGGAGAAAACGCATTGCGCAGGCGGGCAAGAGCAACAGGGCGCTGCAGACAATCAGAAAGATGAAAGGCGTGATAGCGTATATCGGCAACGGATTTGTGCAACTCCTGACGCAGCTTGAGCGTGAAGGCCCCACGCTGCTGCAAAGCTGCAAAATGCTCTGTAAGCCAATGACTATGCCTAACAAGGGCCGCCTCGCCTTCCAGAAAAAAATGATACTCATCAAAGGGGTCTGCCTGCAATAAGGCTTGCAAAAACGAAGAATTAGCAACCTTCCGCCCAACTATGTCACCCCCTTCAATAAAAGGGTCAAGAGTCGCCCATATTTTTGTAGTGTTCATCCCACACGGTAGAAAGAGCTTGCAAGAAAGTCAATGCCTGAAACGGGTTATTCCAGGCATCAACCTTCATGTAAAGCCAATTTTGAGATTTAAAAACATGCTAAAATAAAGTAGAGCTGTTCGAGGCAGCTTCGCAACAATCTATTGTTGCCGACATTCTCTAAAATAATACTACTAATGATGTCAGCGAGAACATATGTCCTGCAAAGCATCATCAATTACTAATGTAATTAATTGACAAAGAGAGATAGTGATGTATGGTAAAAGTGCTTTACTGTGGAGCGTCTGCCGCAAGGAAAATGATAATGCACTAAGATATCTTTTCAATACAACAATGCAAATTGATTGGAGATTATAAGTATGGCAAAGTTACTTCGTGTCGATATGACAACACAGAAATGTACTTTTGAAGATATTCCCGCCCACTATGCAGGCATGGGAGGACGCGGCCTCACCTCAACCATCATTGGCAGAGAAGTGGAACCCATCTGCACGGCCATTGGCCCCCATAACAAACTTGTCTTTGCCTCTGGCCTGCTGGGCGGCACAACCTGCGCAAACTCCGGGCGCATTTCCGTTGGTTGCAAAAGTCCCATGACCGGCGGCATTAAAGAATCCAACTCAGGAGGACAGCCAGGCGGGCACCTTCCAAAGCTTGGCATTGCTGCTATCATCGTAGAGGGCATGGCCCCGGTAGGGCAATGGTTTCAGCTTGAACTTGCCAAGAATACTGCCAAACTCGTATGCGCCAAAGATATCACAGGCCTAAACAACTATGACGCTGTGGCAAAACTAATCACACACTATGGCGAAGAATGCAGCTACATCACCATTGGGCGTGCCGGAGAATTTAAACTAACAGCCGCCAGCATCGCCTTTACTGATAAGGAACTGCGCCCCGCCCGGCATGCAGGCCGCGGCGGCGTTGGCGCGGTTATGGGCTCTAAAGGACTGAAAGCCATCATAATCAATCCCAAGGACTGCAAGAGCCAGGAAAACGTTCACGGCGAAGCCTTTAAAGAAGCCTCCAAACGCTTTACCAAAATGCTCCTTGATCATCCTGTATGCGGAGCAGGCCTGCCCAACTACGGCACTGCCGTACTTATCAATATCATGCACGAAGCAGGCGGCTTGCCCACACGCAACTTTAGCTCCGGGCGCTTTGACGGCCACGAAAATGTTTCAGGCGAGCTGCTGAACCAAACAACCAAAGATCGTGGGGGCGAAGGCGTTGTGGCACACGGTTGTATGTCGGGCTGCGTTATGCGCTGCAGTGGTCTTTACCCGGACAAGAACGGCAAGCTCATTGGTAAATGGCCAGAATATGAAACAATCTGGGCTTTTGGCCCCAACTCCGGCATTGACGACCTCGATATGATAGCCAAATATGACCGCCTATGCGATGACTACGGCGTGGACACCATCGACGTGGGTTGTGCCATAGCTGTTGCCATGGAAGCAGGCGTGCTGCCTTTTGGGGATGCCGCTGGCGCTCTGAAATTGCTGGAAGAAATTAGCGCTGGCACCCCCCTTGGGCGCATAATTGGCTCCGGCGCCGCTATCACCGGCAAAGTTTTTGGAGTACGCCGCGTTCCCACAGTGAAAGGCCAGAGCATGCCTGCATACGATCCTCGTGCCGTTAAAGGGCAAGGCGTCACATACGCCACCTCCCCAATGGGAGCAGACCACACCGCCGGTTACGCTGTTACCGCAAACATACTCAGTGTTGGCGGCACCATTGACCCACTGAGCGCCAAAGGACAAGTGGAGCTTTCGCGCAACTTACAAATTGCAACCACCGCTGTGGATGCCACAGGCCTGTGCCTCTTTGTCGCCTTTGCCGTCCTTGACAACCCGGAAGCCCTCCCCGCCATTGTGGATATGCTCAACGCCCGCTATGATCTGACACTTACTGGCGACGATGTTGTGGCCCTTGGCAAAAAAATTCTAGAAACTGAGATTGACTTTAACCGTCGGGCCGGCTTAACCGAAGCCCATGACCGTTTGCCCGACTACTTTGTGGACGAACCCCTTGCGCCGCACAATGTAAAATTTGACATTACCAACGCGGAGCTAGATTCTACCCTCACATGGTAGATATTGTCTCTCGCTAAAAATCAAGCTATAGTGGAGCGGTTGAAGGGGAACTCCCCCTCAACCGCTCTTGTTATTAAAAGTGCTACTTTCAGGGAAATCATCCAGTACAAGAACATCTTACCTCATCTTCAGCACATCCTTTTTACTACTTGCGAGTATCACTATGCAGCTCTCAGCAAAAATTTTTTTAGAAAATGAACACGAATATATCTTCGGGCCAGGGCGAAAAGACCTCTTACTCGCCATTGCAGAGCTTGGCTCGTTGCGTAAGGCCGCCCAAAAACTAGGAATGAGCTATCGCTGGGCCTGGGGGCGCATGAACAATGCCGAAAAAGAAATGGGTATTCCTCTCTTAATGCGTACAGAAGAAGCAGGCGGGCGCCCGAAAGTTCTTACTCCTCAAGCGCGAGAACTGCTGCAATGGTACCTACAGGTAGAAGAAGACATGAAGAAAGTACTGCTCAACGCTGCCAAGTCTCAGCCGGATTTTTTGCGGTAGCCCCAAGGCAAAGCCACATACACCAGATTGCATAAACACAAAAAAGGACTTTCAGAACAAGTGATAACACCTGTCCTGAAAGTCCTTCGCACATCCTTTCATTACATCCTTGCTTACGAAACCAAAAGTTTCAGCACACCAAGGAGCAATGCAGAATTAACGCTTGGAGTATTGGTACCTGGCCCGTGCAGCGCGCAAGCCGTACTTTTTACGTTCTTTCTTCCGTGCATCACGGGTAAGAAAGCCTGCTTTTTTCAGCATACCACGCAAGGTAATATCCACTTCCAGAAGAGCACGGGCTATGCCATGCCGTACAGCTTCAGCTTGCCCGGAGACACCGCCGCCCTGTACATTAACCTTAACGTCCGTCTTTTCCAACAGCTTGGTAAGCACCAATGGCTGGCGAATAACCATCTGCAAAGATTTACGGGGAAAATAATTTTCAAATTCGCGACCGTTTATTTCGATACGGCCAGTACCTGCATAAAGGCGGGTGCGGGCAGTAGCGTTCTTGCGGCGGCCTGTACCGTACTTAAATTCCATAGACATATTGTTCTCCGGCAGTTAGTTACTGAAGGGGCTTTGGGGTCTGAGCCTCATGGGGATGACTGGCACCAGCATATACTCTAAGCTTTTTGAGCATGGCGCGGCCCAAACGATTTTTTGGCAACATGCCCTTAACCGCATGCATCAAAACAAGATGCGGCTTACTGGCAAGGAGCTTTTCAAAGGTAATTTCTTTCAACCCGCCAACATATCCACTATGGCTATAATAGACTTTCTGGCTGGCTTTATTACCGGTAACGCGAACCTTTTCGCAGTTCACCACGACAATAAAATCACCGTTGTCCATATGGTGGGCAAACTCTGGCTTATGCTTACCGCGTAAACGGTGAGCAATTTGGGCGGCAAGGCGCCCAAGCACCTTGTCAGTGGCGTCCACCACAAACCATTCGCGGTTAATGTCTTTAGGCGTGGGTGTGAATGTCTTCATATTAAGATAACTCCTTATCGCTGCACGGAAGACGAAATCTCTAAGCGGAAGCCCGGAATAAGTCAAGCCAAAACCGGGAAAAACTCCACAAAAAAGAAAAATACTTACAAAATGGGCAAAAATAACACCAGAACATTCTCTCTCTTCTCACCTACAAACAGCACTCTACCCACAATCTCGCTAAATTTCCAATGAAATTCAGCAGATTATCTGGGAAAAATTTAGATAACGCGCAAAAAAGTCCCGTAAAAAAAATTATACCAGTCAAATCATATCATTAGTACAATTTTTTAGACTTTCTATAATATTTGTCTAGACTTTTTCCGATAAACCCGCCATTCTGCACTCAGCCGATGTATACGGCTTATAGCGCTACAATGCAAGAATGGAGGAAGTTATGATAACACGTTTTTTTCAGGCCTGTCTGATACTGTTGTTTACCGCGGCAACAGCACACGCAGCCAGCACATCTGTAGAAGGTAGCGTTGGCTTTGGCGAGAACAGCTCCATGGCCTATGGAGTACAAGTTCGCCAGTCATATGAGCCGTTTTTTTCCCGCGAACATGGCTCCCAGACTCAGTTTTCAGAGAATGGGGTATATGAATGGAAA